>SYFR01000426.1 GCA_005800325.1 Myxococcales bacterium
CCGCCGCTCGACGGCCCGGTCAATCTGGGCAACCCCGGCGAGCTCACCATCGCCGATCTGGCGGAGCTCGTGCTCGAGCTCACGGGGCGCAAGAACGAGCTCGTTCGGCGCGAGCTCCCGAGCGATGACCCGCGGCAGCGACGCCCCGACATCACCCGAGCGAGACGCGAGCTCGGCTTCTCGCCGCGCATCGACATTCGCGCCGGTCTCGAGAAGACGATCGCCGATTTCTCGCAGCGCCTGCGCGCCATCGAAGCGCAGCGGCAAGATCGCGCCCTCGCCGAGGATGTCCTCACGATCGACTCGCGCCCGACGCCGCTCGGCAAGCTCGTGCAGGCGATCGGAGACTCGAGCTGTGACGTCGGGCTCTGCGGAGATGCGCATCGACTCGGCGATCGCATGCGCGCGGCGGAGCGCTTCGTGCGCGTCGCCGAGCGGCTCGACGTCGTCATGCGGCTCGTCAATGCGGCGGCGGCGACTCACGACGGGCTGCCGGTGGCGACCACCTTGCGCGCAGTCGAGCGGCAGCTCGCCGATTTGATCGAGCAGCTCCTCGACGCGCAGAAAAACCACGACTCCGTGCGCATCGCGGACTTGCTCGAATACGAGACGCTCCCGCTGCTCGGGCGGTGCCGCGCGCTCGTCGCGGCCTAGCGGCTGCTCGGGCGGTGCCGCGCGCCTACGAGCTGAGCCAGCCCCGCGCCGCGATGTCGGCGAGGATCGTGCGCACGCGGTGCACGAGCAGGTGTTCGCGGTGAACGAGCTCGCGGCCGCGCTCGGCGACGCGACGCGCCTCCCTCGGGTGCTCGAGGAGCCACTGGACTTTGGCGGCGAGCTCCGCCGCGTCACGGTACGTGTAGAGGTGCTCGCCGTCGCGAAAGAGCTCCGCGAGCTGCGCGCTCGGCTCGGTGAGCAGCACGCCGCCGCAGGCGAGCACGTCGAACACGCGCATCGTGACGATGTCGCGCTGGTAGAGGCGCGGCACATCGAGGTTCACGGCGCTGGCGCAGTAGAGGCGGCTCAGCTCGTCGCCATGCGCGGCGCGCCCGCGGTAGACCTCGCCGAGCGGTTCCCAGCCGTCGTCGCCGTACGCGCGCACGCCGAACGCGCGCAGCGACTCGACGCGGTGCATTCGCAGCAGGTAAGAGAGCGCACCGTTGGCGCGGTCGCAGAGCTCCACGGGATCCGCCGCGGGCGCGAGCTCCGCCGAGAGCCACTGCGGCAGCTCGCTAGCATCGGACGCGAGGCCGCAAAACGCGAGATCGCCGGCGCGGGCATCGTAGAGCTCGCCGAGCCAGCGCTCGACGCGCGCGAGCAAGAGCGGGGTCGCGCCGAGCTGCTCGAGCCGACGCAGGAGCGCGTCGTACTCGACCCGCAGCGAGACGCCGGCGAAGCTGACGTTGCAGCGAAGGTCGGACAGCTCTTGCTCGTCGGCGACCGGAACGCGCAGCGCCCCGGCCGCGAGCGGGAGGAGCTTCGGCGCGGGCACTCCGAGCCGCGCGAGCTCGGCGACGATCGAAGGGCGGTGCGCGTAGGCGACGCACAGGGAAAAATCGGTTCCGGGCAGCACGCGGAGCCGCGAGCGCGGCAGCGGATCGATGGTCCACGAGACGTAGGGCAGGCCGTGCTTGGTCGCGAGGAACGCGAGCTCGGGGCTGTAGTTCACGCTCAAGAGGAACGAGGGGCGCACCGAGCGGCGTAGCTCGTCGAACCGCTCGAGCGACAGCGAGCCCGGCTCCACGAGCCGCACGGCGAAGCGCTCGCTCTCGAGGCGCTGAACGAGATCGCCGACGAGCAGTTTGTAGTCCATGACGAGGACGCGACCTCGCTCGGAGCCCGAGCGCGCGAGGAAACGCACGTGTCGCAGCGCGTCGGCGTAGGCGCTCGCGAGCGGCGGGTGACGGAGGACGAACGGATCCGGCGCGAGGTGGGCGTGCGCTGCGAGATCGGCCTCGTGCCCGGTGGTGAAGAACAGCCGCCCGCTCGCGACCGCGCCTGCCACATCGAACAAGGACAGCGTCGTGCGCAAGAGGCGCAGCTCGGGCTCGAGCACGACGAGGCGAAGGTTGGCCCGCGCCGCGACCAGCTCGGCGACGACGTAGCCGAGGCCCGCGCCGACGAGGAGGACGTCTTCGACGCTGGCCGGCACGAGCGCGGCGATGCGGCGTGCTTCGAGCGTCGGCTCGTACCCGGAGTGCAGCCAGCGCATCGAGCCGTCGCGCGCGAAGCGGCTCGTCGGTTCTCCGCACTTCGACGGGACGACGTCGACGGGCTCGACGCGCAGGAGGCGCTGCACGAGGCTCGGCTGCGTGCCGTAGAGCGCGTCCGCGTTGCGCTCGAACACGGCGACGCTCGGGCCGTCCCGCTGAACGAGCGGCGGCTTCGGGATCTCGAGATCGCTCCTCGACACGGCGAGGGATCTATAGACACTCCCGCGCCGCGCGACCATCTATCGGCCATGGCTCCGAGCATCGAGAAGAACCTCGCCGTCGTTCGCGAGCGCATGGCCGAAGCGGCGTATCGCAGCGGTCGCGAGCCGGGAGCGGTCACGCTCGTCGCGGTGACGAAGCGCCAATCTGCCGAGCGCGTGCTCGAGGCGTACGACGCGGGGTGCCGGGAATTCGGGGAGAACTACGTGCAAGAGCTCTGCGAGAAGGCGGCGCAGGTCGGCCCGCGGCAAGGGCTGCGCTGGCACCACATCGGCCAGCTCCAGACGAACAAGGCGCGGCAAGCGCTCGAGCTCGCGGCGCTCGTTCACGGGGTCGACCGCGAAAGCGTCGCCGTGGCGCTCGCCAAGCGCGCCGCCGAGGTGGGCCGAGTGCTCCCGATCCTCGTGCAGGTGAACGTGGCTCGCGAATCGCAGAAGGGCGGGTGCGATCCCGTTGTGCTCGGGGCGCTCCTCGATCGCTGCGCCGCGCTGCCGAGCGTGCGTGTGGTCGGGCTGATGACGATGCCGCCGTTCTCCGAGGAGCCCGAGGATTCACGCCGGTATTTCCGCGAGCTCCACGAGCTCCGCGAGCGCTTCGGCGGTCCGGCGCGCCTGCCGGAGCTGAGCATGGGCATGTCCCATGATTTCGCCGTCGCCATCGCCGAGGGCGCGACGCTGGTGCGGATCGGCACGGCGATTTTCGGCGAGCGCGCGTGAAGTGAGCAGAGTGAAGTCAGCGCATGGAGGCTCAGCGCAGCGACGCTAGGAGCGCCGGAGCTTCTTACCGAGGAGGTCGCCGAAGGTCCCGAGCGACGCGCTGCCCGGGCGTTGATAGGCGGCGACGTCCGCGGCCTCCCGCTGCGCCGCGACCTGCTTCATCGACAGCGAGATGCGCCGGCGCGTCGGATCGACCTCGAGCACGACGACCTCGACGTCTTGCCCGATGTTCACGACGTCGCGCGCATGGCGGACGCGGCGATCGCTCGCGAGCTCGCTGACGTGCACGAGGCCCTCGACGCCGCCCTCGATCGCGACGATCGCGCCGAACGGCTCGAGCCGCACGACCTTGCCCTGGTGGCGGCTGCCGCGCGCGAGCTTGCCAGTGGCCTCGACCAGCGGATCGGTGCTGAGCGCCTTGACCGAGAGGCTGATGCGGTCGGGTTTCTTCGGGTCGAGGCTCGGCTCGATCTTGGTGATCTGCGCCTCGACGACGTCGCCGACGGAGAGCGCCTCGGACGGGTGGCCCACGCGCGCGAAGCCGATCTCGCTGACGTGCACGAGCCCCTCGATGCCGCCGAGATCGACGAATGCGCCGAAGTCTTTGACCCGCGTGATGCTGCCGCGCACCGTCATGCCGACGCTCAGTCCGGCACGCAGCTCGGCCGCCATTCGCATGCGCTCGGCTTCGAGGTGCGCCCGTCGCGAGAGCACCACGTTGGCGCGCTCGCCGTGTTCTCCGTCGCGCTGGCCGCGCTCGAGCTGGGTCACGCGAAACTCGAGGTCGCGCCCGACGTACGCCTGCGCGTCCTCGACGAAGCCGGCCTCGAGCTGGGAAATCGGGCAGAAGGCGCGCACGCTGCCGATCTCCACCTCGACGCCGCCCTTGTTCACGCCCGTGACGCGTCCGATGACGGGGGCTCCGCTGTCCTTGGCCTGTCCGAGCTCGGCGAGCGCGTCGTCGCCGCCGCCGAGGCGCGTCCGCAGGACGACCTGGCCGTCGCGGATGGCGACGACATGGGCCTTCACCGTGTCGCCTACCTGGACCGTGAGCTCGCCGTCCTTGGTGATGAGCTCGGCACGCTCGATGACGCCCTCGCTCTTGCCGCCGAGGCCGACGAAGACGGCGTCGCTGCCGATCGCGACGACGGTGCCAACGACCGTGTCGCCGGTGCGGACCGCGCGCGACTTCTTGCCCGCGCGCGCCTCGTACTCGGCGAAAAGCCCAGCAAAACCGCCCGATTCTTTCTTAGTCATGATGGTGCAGCCGGGTCGAAACCGGGTCGCGGACCATAGCGCCGAAGCCCTACGCGTGCTCGAAATTCGGGCGCACTTCAGCTCGCGCGCGCGAGCTCGAGGACGAAGCGCGCGCCCTCGTCCCCTTCTTCGAGGCGGATGCTGCCGCCCGCTCCCTCGACGAGGCCGCGGCACACGGCGAGGCCAAGGCCCGTCCCCTTGCCG
>SYFR01000427.1 GCA_005800325.1 Myxococcales bacterium
CTGACGGTGACGCGCGAGGCGGCGATGTCGGCCGATTTCATCGTGAGCGTGCTCACGTCGTTGCCGCAGTCCTTGACCACGCTCGCGCTCTTGACGCTCGAGCTCGCGACGAGCGGCGCTGCCGTCGTCCTCCTCGGCGGCGGGATCTCGTTCGTCTTGTCGCGGCTGCTCGCCGATCGCGCGACCAAGCGCGTGGCGCAAGCGCGCGCGGGTATGCAAACCGCCGACGGCGCCGTCTTCGCGATGTTGCAAGAATCGCTCGCCGCGGCCGAAGATCTGCGGCTCTGGGGCGCGCGCGGCGAAGAGGTCGCGGCGTTCGGTCGCGCTGCCAATGCCGCCGCCGATGCGCGGGCTCGCTTCTCCGGCGCGCTCGCCGTCTCGGGGCAAATCCGCAGCGTGTTCACGGCGACCGCTCCGCTCTTCATCGTCGTGGCGCTGAGCCTCGGCGGCGCGGCCAATGGCGCATCCAGCAGCGCCGGCGCCGTCGCGATGCTCCTGCTCTACGTGCCGCTCTTCCTCTCGCGTCTCGAGGCGCTCGACGGTGTTCGCCAGGGGCTCGCCGAGCGCCAGAGCGTGCTCGACGCCATGCTGCGCCTCTTGTCCCTCGCCGGATCGCCGGCGCGCGCGCCATCTCCGCTCACCGTGCGCGCGGCCGACTTGCGCGGCCACATCGTCTTCGAGGGCGTACGCTTCACACCAAAGGGAGCGCGCCGCCCGGTCATCGACGGCGTCGACTTCGAGGTGCGCGCCGGCCAAATCGTCGGGATTTGCGGCCCGAGCGGCGGCGGAAAATCGATGTTGCTCCGCCTCCTCTTGCGCCTCGACGATCCGGACGAGGGGCGCATCCTCGTCGACGGGCACGAGCTTCGGCGCATCGAGCCGGAGCGGCTCCCGCGCATCTTCGGCGTCTTGCGGCAGATGGCGCAGCCGCTCGAGCGCTCGCTGCGCGACAACCTCGGCATCGGCCTCGTGCCCCGCCCCGACGACGCCGCGATGCGCGCGGTGCTCGAGCGGGTCGCGCTCCCGGAGCTCGCGGGCAGCGGCGAGCGCAGCCTCGCGACGGGAGTGCGGCGCGTGCCCCCGAACTTCTCCGGCGGCGAGCTGCGCCGGCTGCTCTTGGCGCGCATGCTCCTCGACGACACGCGCGTCGCGCTCCTCGACGAGCCCGAGGCGGGCCTGCCGAGCGCGACGGCCGAGGCGCTCCTCGACGGCATCGTGCGCGAGGCCGGCGGGCGCACGCACCTCGTCGTCACGCACGCGCCGCACCTCCTCCGCTCGGACTTCAACGTCGTCGTCGAGGCGGGGCGCATCGTCGCCGTCGGCACCCACGACGAGCTGCGCCAGAGCTGCGAGGTCTATCAGCGCCTCCTGGCGCGCGCGCTCGCCGACGCCGCGCCTCGCCCCTGATGTGGTAACAGGCCGCGCATGGCCAACCCCGTCTGCCACATCGAGCCGTGAGCTCGGAGCACGCCGAGAAATGGGCCACCACGAGCTGTCGTTCGCGAGCCGCCTCCGCGATGTACTCGCGACGCTCGAGTCCGTCGCGCTCTTGCGGGCGTCGGACCGCCGTGTGCGTGGCCTCGCCGAGCAACTCGAGCTCGCTTGCCTCGCGCTCCCGTGCGACGAGGCCCTCGTCGCGGTCGAGGTCGAGCGGCTCGGCCGCTTGCGCGTACCGGGGATCGCGACGGCCGAAGCGTTTCGGCACACCGAGCTCGAGCTCTCGCCGAGCGGGACGCCCTTCGCGTTCTTGCTCGGCGGCGGTGGCGGTCATGCGGCGGAGCTCGTGCCTCACGATCCGATGCTGGCGGCGCTCGCGGGCCACCTCGAGTCGGAGCCGCGCCAGGGGATCTTCGTACCGCTCCGTCTCGGCAGCGCGGTCGTCGGCGGGGCCGCGTTTCTCCGCACGGAGCGCACCCTCGGCGATCGCGAGCTCATGATGGCCGAGCGGCTGGCCGAGGCGCTCAGCGTGACGCTCGAGGCCTTTCGCACCGAGCGCGTGCTGCTCGAGCTCTTCGCCGCCGTCCTGCCCGAGCTCTGCGCCGACGACGCCGGAACCCGCTTCACCGCGGGCCTCGAGCGCTTCGTGCACGCGCTCCGCATGGCCCCTTCTTACCGCCTCCAGCTCGAGCTGGCGGCGGGCGTGGCGAAGCTCGCCGGTCGCGGTGCCAACGAGGCGCGGCTCGCGCGTGACGTGCTCGCGCGCGTCGAGGCGTACGTCGCGGCGCTCGCGGTCGGCGCCGATGACGACGACGATGCTGGCTCGCTCGTGAGCTCCTGAGCGGCGGCGAGCGGGCGCGGCATGGCACACGCGGCGAGCACCCACGCGGCCAGCGCACAGGCGCTGGAGCCAGTGCGCGTCATGAGCGGCGCCGGCGCGACCGTCGCGCTCATCGACAGCGGTGTCGACGCGAGCCACCCTTGGTTCGGGGGCGCACCGCTCCGCCACGTGCGGGTCGAGAAATCCGGCGATCAGCACCGCGTCATCCCGTGCGAGGGGAGCGACGCGAGCGGACACGGCACGGCGTGCGCCGGGATCCTACGGCGCATGGTGCCCGCCGCGACGCTCGTCGACGTGCGCGCGCTCGACGCCGACGGCAAGGGCTCGAAATCGTCGCTGCTCGCCTCGCTGCGCTACTGCATCGAGCAGCGCTTCGACGTCGTGAACCTGAGCCTCGGCATCGACGTGCCGCGCAAGGCCAACCTCGAGCTCAAAGATCACTTGCCGATCCTGACGCTCTACGAGCTCGCCGATCGCGCCGTCAGCGCCGGCGTCGTGCTCGTCGCCGCGGGTCCGAACGTGCCGCACTTTCGCACCTATCCCGGGAAGTTCAAGGCCCTCGTAGGCGTCGGGCGCGGCGCCTTCGACGACTGGGAGGGTCTCGTGTCGAGCCGCACCGAGGACCACGAGCTCTGCGCGCCCGGCACCGACATCCTCGCGCCCGCCGTCGGGCTCGGGGAGCGCCGCTGGACCGGGACTTCGTTCGCGACGCCGTTCGTCAGCGCGCACGTCGCGCGGCTCGTGGCGGCGCGGCCTCGCCTGCCGCTCGACGAGGTCAAGACGGCGCTCCACGCCCTCGCCGCTTCGTGGCAAGAGCGTAGCGCGATGACGCGACGAGGAGAGGAGCCGCTCGCATGAGGCCGCTCGAGGCGTTCGCGACCCACGGTGTGGAGACGCGGATCCCACAGCTCCTGCGGGGCGCGCCTGCGGCCGACGTCGAGGCCGAGCTCGCGCGCCTCGATGCCATGCCGATGTCCGGCGCGCTCGCGGCGGCGCGGTCTTTTGCGCGAGGAGCGCTCGCCCTGCGCGAGGGGAGGCTCGCGGCGGCGTGCACGTCGCTCGAGGCCGCGATGGGTGGCTTCGATGCCGCAGGCGATGCCGAGGCGCGCGCGCTCACGGAGTGCGAGCTGTGGCTGGGCAAGATCCGGCGCGGCCCGCAGGAGCCGATCGATCGCGCCGCCGCAGGGCTCCGCGCGCTCACCGAAGCGCCCGCTGCGACGCGGCTCGTGCGCGTGGTCGCATTGCATTATCTGGGCACCGCGCGGCGCAACTTGGGCCGGGCCGAGGAGACGCTCGCCACGCTGCTCGAGGCGCTCGCGCTCTCCGACGGGCTCTTGCCCGAGCGCGCTCAGGTGCTCGCGTCACTGGGCACGCTGTACGTCGTGCTCGGGGCGTACGGCGCGGCGACGGCGATGCTCGAGCACGCGGCCGATCTGGCGCGGCAGCTCGGTGACGTCGCGGGCGAGGCCATCGTGTTTGGTCAGCTCGGCAGCGCCGCCCTCGGCGCCTTCGAGCTCGACCTCGCGCGTCGGCACCTGCAGCGCCAGGAGTGGCTGGCGTCCCGCATCGGCGATCGCTTCGGGCAGGCGCGCGCCACCGTCCTCTTGGCCGATCTCGCGCTCGACCTCGGTCGCCCCGACGATGCCCGCGAGCTCGCGGTCTCGGCCGCGAACCTCGCGCGTTCGGTCGAGCCGCCGCTCGAGCTGTGGCTCGCGTACGCCGCCCGCAGCCGCGGCCGCGCCGAGCTCGCCCTCGATGAGCCGAGCGCCGCGAGCTCCCTCGCGGAGGCCCACGATCGCTTCCTCCGGCTCGGCAATCAGCTCGGCGGTGCGCTCGTTCGCGCCGACGCTGCGCGTGCGCTGCTCGCCGCTCCGGGGGAGGACGCGCTCCCCGAGCTCGCGGCCCTATTGCCCGAGGCGCCGACGCGCGCGCTCGCGCACACGATCTTGGCGAGCGACGCCGCCTTCGCGCTCGGCTCGCTCGGACTCACCCAGCGCGTGTTCGCCGTCTTGCGGGACACGATCGCCGCGCGCCGGGGTGACCTCGTCGCCGCGTCCGACGCGCCGCCGCTCGCCGAGCTCGAGGCCGCCTGCGCCGCGCTCGGGCAGCCGTCTGCGGCGCTCGCGAGCAAGCACGAGATCGAGCTCGCGCAC
>SYFR01000428.1 GCA_005800325.1 Myxococcales bacterium
GCCGCCGGCCGGCGCCGGGATCGGCATCGCGCAGCTCTACTCGCAGTAGCGAAGTACCCTCGCGCGGGCCGCTTCGCTCGCGCGGGGATCGGCGTCGCGCAGCGCTACTCGAAGTAGCGACGTACCCTCGCGCGGGCCGCTTCGCTCGCGCGGGGATCGGCGTCGCGCAGCGCTACTCGAAGTAGCGAAGTACCCTCGCGCGGGCCGCTTCGCTCGCGCGGGCCGCCGTCACTCCTGCCAGCGAGGCGCGACGAGTCGGCGCTTGCCGTCCGGCGTGCGCGGGGCGCTCGGCTCGGCGTGGTCGCGGTCCCAGAGGCGGCAGGTCACCATGCGGTGCTTCTGGTCGAGCGCCTCGCAGTAGCTCGTGTACGTGCAGCGGCGGATCTCGGCGGCGCGGCCGAGGCGCAGCTTTCGGAACCAGTCGGGATCCGCCAGGCTCTGGCGCGCCGCGCCGATGATGTCGCCGCGCCCCGCGCGGAGAAAGCCCTCCGCCTGCGCGAAGTCGTTGATGCCGCCGCAGACGATCGTCGGCGTGTCGAGGCCGTGTTCACGCACCGCCGCGCGCACCGCCGCCTGCTTCGACACGCTGCGCCCGAATGGGCCACGCGCGTCGGCGATGGCCGTCGGCATGCACTCCCAGCCGCTCTTGCCCGTGTACGGGTACGCCGCCTCGCCGATGCGGGGCTCGACCGCGTCCTCGAATTTTCCGCCCGTCGACAGCGAGAGGAAATCGAGCCCCGCTTGCGCAAACGCGACACCGTAGGCCGCGGCGTCGTCCGTGCGCCCGCCGCCTGCGACGATCTCGTCGCACAGAAACCGGCAGCCGACGGTGAAGCGCGCGCCGACACGCCGACGAACGCGCTCGATGACCTCGAGCGGCAGGCGAAGTCGCCCCTCGAGCGTGGTGCCGTACCCGTCGGTGCGCCGGTTGAGCGGCGAGAGAAACGACGCCATCGTGTACGCGTGCGCGAAGTGGAGCTCCACGCCGTCGAAGCCCGCATCGCGAGCGCGCGCCGCAGCGTCGGCGAAGAGGCCCGGCAAGCTGCGCGGCAAGTCGCGCACGTGCGGCTTGTCGACGTCGTCCACCCGCTCGCGCTCTCCCATCCGCAGCGCCTCGAGCTCGCGCGGCTCGAGCACCTGGTCGAGCGAGGCCGCGTCGAGCACGGCGAGCACGCGACGCACCTCCTCCTCGGGCGAGCGCGACGCATCGGCGAGCCGTTCGTCCCCGAGCAAGCGAGCGAGCCTCTGCCGGTGGCGCGCATCGAGCGCGAGAAATTGGCGGAAAAAGCGCGCCTTTTCCGGCCTCCGTCGCAGGCGCAGGAAATCGATGAGCTGGATGAAGAGGCGCGTCCGGCCTTGGCTACGCTCGCGCACCAGCGCGACGAGCCGCGCGAGTCCGGGCACGAACCGGTCCGCGCCGATCCGCAAGAGCGGACCGCTCGGCACGTCGGCGATCCCCGTCGCCTCGACCACGAGCGCGCCAGGCTGCCCGTCCGCGAAGCGCCCGTACCAGTCGAGCACTTCGCGCGTGACCTCGCCCTCCGCCGTCGCGCGCCACGGCACCATCGCCGGCACCCAGGTTCGCTCCTCGAGGACAGCGCCGCTTCCGAGCGCGAGCCGCGAGAACATGAGCGACCCGCTGACCTCGGCCGCCGATGGCACCGCGAGGACGGGTAGCGCGTGACGGATGCGCTCGGGCGGCTTCCACACGGGAGCCCCATCCTAGTCTTCCGACGGCTCGGCTCGGCGTCGATTTCGTCGCCCGCCCGCGTGGCCGCTGCCGGTGCGCGCATCCAGGCATTGCCTCGCGCCGCGGCGTGGTAATGGACTAGCGCCTTGGAGCCATCGATGATGCCAACACAGCACCACCTCGGGATCGAGAGCCCCCTTCCTCCTCGCGCGCTGCGCGGCTTCGTCGCGGCGACCGGCGCGGCCCTCCCGCGTGCGCTCGGCATCGCGAGCTTCGTCCTCGTCGCCGCAGCGGCCATGATCGCCGCCGCCTGCGATCGCCCGTCCGACGGCGCTGCCGCGGGCACGGGTTCACCGACCACGGCGCTCGCGACCGCCGACAGCAGCGGCCAGCAGCGGGTCGCGATCAAGGTCACGAGCAAGGGCTACGAGCCGGCCGAAGTGCACTTCGTCGCGGGAAAGCCCGCGGTGCTCGAGTTCACGCGCGTCACCGAGAGCGAGTGCCTGAACGCCGTGAAGATGCCTTGGATGAAAGAAGCCGTGCCGCTGCCCTTGAACGAGACGGTGAAAATCCCGGTCGACACGAAGGAGGCGGGCGCGTTCGCCTACTCGTGCTGGATGAGCATGATCTATGGCCGCGTCGTCATCGACCCCGCCAAGTAAGCGCCCGGAACGATTCGAGCTACTGGTGCGCCGAGGCCATCGAGATGACGGGCATTTCGACGCCCCCGACTTGGCGATGGCATCGAAATACCCTCGATTTTCGATGATATTGACTCGGCAAATCGGATTACTTGGTCCTCGATTCCAATGCATCGAGGTACTACCATCGCCGTGACGCGGCCCCGGCGCCGCATGCCTGCGAAGTAACGACCAAGGCGAACGCTCGTGACCGCAGCCACCTACGCCTTCGCCCAGCTGATACGCGTCCTTCCGCGCACCAAGATCACGCGCGCCGTCGGCAAGCTCGTCGACATGCGGTTGCCGCGCCCGGTCGCGCGCGCCGCCGTCGCCGCCTACGCGCGTGCGTACCGCGTGGACCTCGATGAGGCCGAGCCTCTCGATGGCGGCGCGCCCGGTGTCGCCTACGACACGTTCGATTCGTTCTTCACGCGGCGCTTGCGCCCGGGCGCACGGCAAATCACTGCCCCCGCCGGCACGCTCGTCTCGCCGTCGGACGGTCGGCTCGACGCGGTCGGCGACGTCGAGCGCGACGGCATCATTCACGTCAAGCGGCGGCCGTACCACGCCGCGGATCTGCTCGGCGGCGACGCTCACGCCGAGAAGTATCTCGGCGGCCAGTTCGGCGTCATCTACCTCGCGCCGCGTGACTACCATCGCGTTCACGCGCCGGTCGACTCCACCGTGGTCGAGGTGCGGTCCTACCCGGGCGAGCTCTTTCCGGTCAACGGCGTCAGCGAGCGACATATCCCTGGATTTTTGGCGCGCAACCGCCGCGTCGCGATCGTCCTCCGGACCCCGAGCTATGGCGACATCACCGTCGTCATGGTCGCCGCGATGATCGTCGGGCGCATCTCGGTCTCCGGCATCGACGCACGAGACGTGCCGTTCGGAACGCACGCCGGGCTCGACTACCCGGTGGCCCGCGGCGACGAGATCGGGATCTTTCACCTCGGCTCGACCGCGGTCATCTTCTGCGAGCCCAAGCGCTGTCCGCGCATCGATCGCGGGCTCGGCACCGTGCGCCTCGGCGACGCGCTTCATGCGCCCGAAGGAGCTGTGCGGCATGTCTGACCACCCGACCGACGGCGGCGCCAACGACGAGGCGGCGCGACACGACGACGGCACCGCCCGCGCGACCGAAGACGCGCTCGAGGCCGGTCCGCCGCGCTCGCTGATTCCACGACCGGCCGGTGAGCGCCGGCCCCTCGCTGCGCCAATCTCCGTCCCGCCGCGGCCGCGACGCCCCTCGCTGACCCCATCGACGCGACCGCCGGTCACGCAGTCGCCGCCGGTCACGCAGCCGCCGCTGGCATCGCAGCCGCCGCCGGTCACGCAGCC
>SYFR01000429.1 GCA_005800325.1 Myxococcales bacterium
CGCGCGGATCTGCTCGGGCTCTCGCAGCTCTACCAGCTTCGCGGGCGCGTCGGCCGCTCGCGCGAGCGCGCCTATTGCTACTTGGTCGTCCCACCCGAGAGCTCGATGAGCGACGACTCACGCATGCGCATCGAGGCCATGCAGCGCTACAGCGAGCTCGGCGCCGGCTTTCAGGTCGCGTCGCTCGACCTCGACCTCCGCGGCGGCGGCGACCTCCTCGGCGGAGAGCAGACCGGCACCGTGGGCGCGGTCGGTCTCGAGATGTTCTGCCAGCTCCTCGAAGAGGCCGTGGCCGAGCTCCGCGGCGAACCGCAGCGCGTCGACATCGATCCCGAGCTCTCGTTCGACGTCGAGGCGCTCTTGCCGGACGACTACGTCCCCGACGTGGGCGTGCGCCTCTCGCTCTACAAGCGTCTCGCCGGAGCGCCCGACCGCGACGACGTGGCCGCGCTCGGCGCCGAGATGGAGGACCGCTTCGGCCGCCCGCCGGAGGCGGCGCGCCGGCTCGTGCAGCTCATGGCGCTCAAGACCGACTTGCGGCGCCTGCGCGTGCTCTCGTGCGAGGCGAGCGCATCGGGCGCGACCCTTTACCTGCGCGACGACACGCCCCTCGATCCGCAGAAGCTCGCGCTGCTGATCAAGGCGAGCCGCGTGCCGTTCCGCATCACGCCCGACATGCGCCTCTCGCGTCGCTCCTTGCCGAGCGAACGCTTCGCGAACGGCATCGAGTCCACCGAGCGCCTCCTCGACGAGCTGAGCACTGCCTTGCGGTAGCGCCTGGGCCCTCGCCAAGTCGGGGGCGTCGAACTACCCGGCGTTGCGAACTTCTCGATGCATTGCCTTGGCGCCGCCCGCCTGTAGTCAAGTGACTACATTCGCACGATCAGCGCGCCCCACGTGACGCCCGCGCCGAGCGCGCACATGAGCACGGTGTGCCCGGCGCGGATCGTTCCGGCTCGCACGGCGTTGTCGAGCACAATGGGAAGCGAGGCCGCCATGGTGTTCGCCTGGCTGCCCTGTTCGAGCAACACGCGCTCGGGCGGAAACCCGAGGCGCCGCGAGATGGCCTCGGCGATGCGCGCGTTACCTTGCTGCGGCACGACCCAGTCGAGCTCGGCGCTCGTCATTCGCGCGGCCTTGAGCGCGCGCGTCGAGAAGCTCGTGAGCTTTCGCTCGGTGAGCTCCCGCATGCGTGCGCCGTCCATCGTCAGGCGGTGCCGCTTGTTCGCGAGGCCAAGGGCGGTGAGCGGCTCGGCCGAGCCGCCGCCCGGAATGCCCATCAGCTCCGCGAGCGTCCCGTCGGCATGGAGGGTCGACGAGAGGATCCCGCTCGCGCCATCCGCCACGGTGAGCACGATGGCCCCGGCGCCGTCCCCGTAGATCGCGTTCATCGTGCGGCACGCCGGATCGATGACGCGCGACGCGAGATCGGCGCCGACGACGAGCACCGTCTTGAAGGTCCCGGCGGCGATGAAGCGATCGGCGACGGTCAGCGCGTAGAGAGTCCCCGCGCTCGATGCCCCGAGGTCGAACGACGGGATGAGATCCGCGCCGAGCTTGTGTTGCAGGTGCGCCGCCGTCGCCGGCAACGGCGAGTCCCCCGTGGAGGTCGCGAGGATGATGAGATCGAGATCGGCCACGGTGAGCCCCGCGGCCTCGATGGCGCGCCTCGCCGCGACCGCCGCGAGATCGCTCGTGGTCTCCCCGTCGGCCGCGACGCGCCTCCCCGACAGGCCGGTGTGCTCGCGGATCCAGGCGTCCGTCGTCCCGAGCCGCGCCTCGAGCTCGGCGTTGGTCACGAGCCGCTCGGGCACAGAGCTGCCGGTGCCGACGATCTTGCTCTTCGGGCCGTGTCCCTGGCCGATCATCTCGCGCCTTCTAGCGTGGCGATCCACGGAGGCCCTATCAAATTCCGCATGGCGCCCGCTCGCCGCGAGTCGCCGGCGCCTCCGCCGCGTCCGTGATCGTCCGTGATCTTGGCCCTCGATTATTGTCAATCGTGGCACTAGATTGCCGCCCGCAATGGCACACGACGAGAGCGAAGAGCTCGCCAACGGCAAGGCGCAGGGCACGAGCAAGGACGACGCGAGCGCAAGCCCGGCGGAGGCTGAGGCAACCAAGGCTGAGGCAACGAACGCTGACTCAACGGAGGCTGCGCCAACGGACATTGACTCAAACGAGGCTGCGCCAACGGACGCCGAGTCCTCTAGCGCTCCTTCGCACTCCGAACCGACCGGCGGCGGCAAGGCCACCGGCGGCAAGGCCATCAGCGGCAAGGCCACAGGCGTGAAGGCGACAGGCGCGAAGTCAGGCGACGCGAAGCGGCCGCAGCGTGTCGCGGGTGCGCGAAAGTCCGGCTTCTCGGCGCGGAACGTGATCGCGTTCAGCTTGCTCGTCGCGGGCCTGCTCGCGGCGTTCGGCTTGCTCGGCACCAAGGGCGGCGAGGGCGGTCAGGCCCAGCCGAGCTGGAAGGTCGGCCAGGTCGCGAACGTGGAAATCACCCTCGTGAGCCCGGACTTCAAGAACCTCGCGTGCGCGATGGAAGAAGAGGTCGCGGGCAAGCACTGCGCCTTCGCCGCGGCGAACAAGCGCCACGAGAAAGCGACCGGCACGGCGCGCGACGACGCGAACTTGCTCCAGCCGGTGACGACGACCGATCGCGTGCAGTTCCTCGTCGCCGGTCTCTTCACGCAGCCCGCCCTCAAAGAAAAGCTCGACAAGGAGAACTTCGATAGCCCCGGCCCGCGCTTCGCCGTCACCTGCAAGCTCACCGTCGACGGCAAGGCGAAGGCCGCGCAGGTGCAGTGGAAGCCCGGCGATCCATGGTACTCCGGCGCGGGCTGGTACACCGGCACCGTGAGCGACTGCGCCATCGCCAAGTAGCGCGGCGCAAGCGGTCCCCCCGCGACCGCGTACACTCCCGACTGCGCGTCCCCCCGCGACTGCCGCTACCCTCCCGACTGCGCGTACCCTCCCCCCCATGGCACAGCCCGAGTTCTACTCCGGCAAGACGCTGTACCCGGCGATCGCCGCGCTGGTCGCGCTGAGCGCCCTCTTCGGGCTCGTCATCATGCCGCGGCTCTCGTTCGAGTCGCCGCTCGTCAACCAGCCGGCGCCAGACTTCGAGCTCGCGGTGGCGGCCAACGGCGAGCCGGGCGCGCGCATTCGCCTCTCGCAGCTCAAGGGCAAGGTCGTCGTCCTCGACTTCTGGGCCACGTGGTGCGGCCCGTGCGCGCAGCAGGCGCCGATCCTCGATCGCGTCGCGCGCAAGCACGAGGGCGAGCTCGTCGTGCTCGGCATCAACGTCGGGGAGCCCGCGGAGCTCGCCGCCCGCTACGCGAAGCAGAAGGGCCTGAGCTACTTCATCCTGGCCGACGAGGGCAGCGAGGTGCAGGCCACGTACGACGCGACCTCGCTCCCTACCATCGTGGTCGTCGACAAAGGCGGCACGGTGCGAAGTTACTCACGCGGTGTCGTGAGCGAGAGCTCCCTCGCGCGCAAGCTCGAGAGCCTCTTCGACAAGCGCTGACGTCCGCGCCGCTCGCACCGAACGGCCATGCGGCTCTCCCTCAAGATCGCGCTCACCATCGCGGTCGCGATCGCGGTCGTCGGCACTGCCGCCACGGGCGTGCGCCTCTCGGAGGAAGAGCGCGCCCATCGCGAGCAGTTCGCTCGTGCGCACCTCGAGTCGATGCAGCTCCTCGCGCTCGCCGTCGCGCCCGCCGTCGCAGGGCTTCGGCACGACGAGGTGCAGGGCGTCCTCGACAACGTCTCCAACTTTCCGGAGAGCTTCCCGGATGCGCGCACCCTCGAGATCATCGGCGAGGATGGTCGCGTGCTCGCGTCGCTCGATCCGACGCGCTTCAACGAAGCCGCCGCAGAGGCAGCGCCTGCCCTCGCGGCCCTGCGGCCCACGAGCCGCTTCTCACAAGACCGCCTCGACGTCGTCGTACCGATCGAGGTGACGGCGAGGCTCGGCGTGGCTCGCGCGACCTTCGACGTAGGTCGCCTCGAGCGCACGATCGCGCGACAGCAGCGGAGCGCGGCGGTGCTCGTGATCGGCACGATGCTCGTCCTCGGCGGCGTGCTCGATCTCCTGCATCGGCGCATGGTCGGTCGCAGGCTGCGCGAGCTCTCGAGGGCAGCGAAGGAGCTCGGACGTGGCCGCATGAGCGCGCGCGCCACGGTCGCAGGAAAGGACGAGCTCGCCGGCCTCGCCACCAGCTTCAACGCGATGGCCGGCGAGCTCGAGTCCTACACCCAGGATCTCGAAGAAGCCGTCTCGCTCCGCACCGAAGAGCTCAACCTCGCGAACGAGCGCCTGCTCGAGCTCGCCACGACCGACGCGCTCACGGGCCTCGACAACCGTCGCTCCTTCGACGAGCACGCACGCCGCGCCCTCGAGGTGTCCCGGCGCAACGAGCGGCCGCTGAGCGTCGTGCTCGTGGACACCGACCGCTTCAAGTCGGTCAACGATCGCTTCGGACACGCGGCAGGCGACGCCATCTTGAAGGACGTCGCCGCGCTGCTGGAACGCGCGGCTCGCAAGTCGGATCTCGTGGCGCGCATCGGGGGAGAAGAGTTCGCCGTGCTCATGCCCGAGACGCCCGAGGACGCCGCGTGCGAGGCAGCCGAGCGCATGCGGGCGATGCTCGCGCGAGCCGACCACGAGAGCGTGCCCGAGCTCTCGGGCAAGGTGACCGCGAGCTTCGGCGTCGCGTCCCGCACGCCGGCCACAAGGCGCATCGAAGATCTCCTCGCCGCGGCCGATCGCGCCCTCTACCGCTCCAAGAGCGACGGGCGAAATCGCGTCACGCTCGAGTCATCGTCGAAGGAGGCAGCGCCGTGACATCGCAACGTCGACCGCCGTCGACCTCGCTCTCGCGGAGATCGCTCCTCTCGCTCGTCCCGCTCGCCTTGGCCTGCAGCAGCGCGCCGCGGACCGAGCCGAAGACCCTCGATCCGCTGCTCGTGCTCGAGCCGCGCACGCCACCCCCTAGCGTGCGACTCGGCTTCTTGCCTTCATCGGGCGAACGCACGCGCCAGAGCATCGCCCCGCTCGTGCGCTACCTCGAGCGCACCCTCGGACTGCCGGTCGAGCCGAAGATCGCGCACGCCTACGACGAGCTCGCGACGCTCGTTGCCGAGGGACAAGTCGATGTCGGTTTCTTCTCGCCCGCCGCCTACGCCAAGGCCCGCGCCACGCTGCCCGCCGTCGCCATCGCGACCGCGACGCGCGCCGGCTCGCCGACGTACCTCGGCTATGTGATGGTGCGCGCCGACGATCCCGCAAGCTCCCTCGCGGCCCTCGCCGGCCGCAAGGTCGCGTGGGTCGATCCGTCGAGCACGTCGGGCTACCTCTACCCGCGCGCCCTCTTGCGCTCGCGCGGCCACGATCCGAACACGTTCTTCGGCGAGAGCGTCATCGCAGGCGATCACGAGAAGGCGCTCGAGCTGCTCGTGAACGGCGAGGTCGACGCCGCCGCGGTCGCGAGCGGATTCATCGACGAACCGCGGCCGAGCCAGGCCGAGCTCGTGAGCAAGCTGCGCGTCGTCGCGAAGACGGCGCGGATCCCGCTCGACTGCGTCGTCGTGCACCGGTCCTTCGACCGCGACTTCGCGCTCCGCTTACGCAAAGCGCTCTTCGAGCTCATCGACGACCGGACCACGAGCCTCGAGCTCGCGCGCGACTGGTCGATCCACGGTTTTGTGCCCGTGCGCCTCGAGCGCTACGACGAGGTCTCGCGCCTCCTCGAGTCGAGCGCGACGCCGTGATCGCGCGGTCTGAAGCTAGCGGTCGATCTCGGGCGCGACGACGTCGAGGCTCGCGATCAGCGCGACGAGATCCGCGACGAAGAGGCCCGGGCTCTTCGCCTCGATGATGCCCATCGCCGTGAAGCTCCCCGTGCGGAAGCGCACGCGGTAGGGCTCTTCCGCGCCGCGGCCAACGACGTAGCAGCCCATGTCGCCGCGGGCGCTCTCGATGCGCGCATACGCCTCGCCCACCGGCTTCAGCTTCTTCGGCAGCTTGCCGAGGATGTCGTCCTCGGGGTGCTCGTCGATCTTCACGAGCGCCTGCCGCAAGATCTTGCTCGACTCGCAGCACTCCCGGCACCGAAGCCAGAAGCGGTCCCACGAGTCACCGACCGTGCCGACGAGCCCCTTGCCGATGGGCACGTCGAAGTCGAGCTCCGGGTAGACCGAGTAGCCGTCGTCCTTGCGGAGATCCCAGCTCACGCCCGAGGCGCGCAGGTTCGGTCCGACGAGGCCCCAGTCCTTCGCCTCGGTCGCGCTGATGACGGCGACGTTGGCGAGGCGCTTGATGTAGATGTCGTTGTTCGTGATGAGGCGATCGAACTCTTCCATCGCCGGATCGAACATGTCGAGAAAGCGCAGCGCCTTGTCGCTCCAGCCCTTCGGCAGGTCGAACGACACGCCGCCGATGCGGTGATAGTTGAACGTGAGCCGCGCGCCGCACAGCTCTTCGATGAGGTCGTTGATGCGCTCGCGCTCGCGCAGCGCCCACGGAAATGGCGTGATCGCGCCGACGTCCATCGCCATCGCCCCGAGCGCGATCATGTGGCTCGAGATGCGGTTGAGCTCGCATGAGATAACGCGCAGGTACTGGGCGCGCTTCGGCACCGCGATGTCCATGAGCTTCTCGCACGCGCTCGCCCAGCACTCGTTGGCGAACATCGCCGCGACGTAGTCGACGCGGTCGGTGTACGGCATGTAGCCCGGGTAGGTGCAACGCTCGCCGATCTTCTCGATCGACCGATGCAGGTAGCCGACGTCGGGGATCGCCTTGCGGATGATCTCGCCGTCGCTCTTGACGATGAAGCGCAACACGCCGTGCGTCGACGGGTGATGCGGACCCATGTTGAGGGTCATCTCCTCATCCATCTCGTTGGCGAACACGACCTCGCTCATCTCACGACTCCTTCTTGGCGCCGGCGTCCGCGCCCGCCTTCGACGGCACGCGGAGCGCGAACAGCTCGATCGGGTTCGGCCGCACCGTGGGGATCCCGTGGTACTCGTCCGCTTCTGTGTAGTCCTTGCGCAAGGGATGCCCCTCCCAGTCGTCCGGCAAGAGCAGCCGGCGCAGATCGGGGTGCCCGTCGAACAACACGCCGAGGAGATCGAAGCACTCGCGCTCTTGCCAGTTGGCGGTCGGCCACACGCTGGACACCGTGGGCAGCGCGGGATCCTCGCGATCGAGCATGCACTTCAGCACGATGCGGTGCTTCTTCGCGTACGAATACACGTGGTAGACGACGTGGATCTGCTTGTCGTCGGGGAAGTCGATGCCCGTGATGCACTCGAGGTAATCGAAGTGCAGCTCCGCGTCGGTCTTGAGCAACGACGCGACCTCCTCGATTCGGTACGGCTCGATCTGGAACCACGCGTCCCTGTCGCCGCCCGCCTGTTCGTGGAGGTTCGTCGCCACCTCGTCGCCGAGCTTTGCCCGGACCCGCTCAAAAATTTCTTGGGCCTTCATCGCCAGTTATCAATCGTTGTGGCCTTCGTGACTGAGCGCGCACACCGCTTCATTGCGGCGCCGCCGTTCCATTTCTTCGCACCCCAGCTCGCGCGCCGCTCAGCCGATGGCCTCGGCGCCTGGCGGAACGACGCCGACGCCGTAGCGATGCTGCAGATAGCGCTCGTTCTTGATCTGCTCCTGGATCTTGAGCAGCCCCTCGAGCAGCGCCTCGGGCCGCGGCGGACAGCCGGGCACGTACACGTCGACCGGGATGATCTGATCGACGCCCTTGCACACCGAGTACGCGTACTGGAAGAGGCCGCCGCAGTTCGAGCAGCTCCCCATTGAGATCACGTAGCGCGGCTCCGACATCTGGTC
>SYFR01000430.1 GCA_005800325.1 Myxococcales bacterium
CGCCGCCCTCCGCGACCTCGAGGGGATCGCGATGGATAAGCAGGTCTTGCGCCTGCGTGACATGCTCTCGCCGGAGTACGCCGCGATCATCTACAACGGCTTCTGGTTCAGCCCCGAGATGGAGTTCTTGAGCGCGGCGCTGTCGAAGGCGCAAGAGCTGGTCGACGGCACCGTGCGCCTCGAGCTCTACAAGGGCAACTGCATGGCCATCGGTCGCTACTCGCCGAGCTCGCTCTACAACGAGGAGCTCTCCAGCATGAACGTCGCGGGCGGCTTCGATCAGACCGACTCGTTCGGCTTCATCCGCATCAACGCGCTGCGTCTCATGGCGCACCAGGTCATCGTCCGCGGCCGGCAGTAGGCGTCGACGACTCGCGCACGCTGTGTGGCTCGCGGGCGCCTTGTTGATAGGGTGGCGAATCGCTGGTTCGCCACGCTAGCGGAGCCAGAACACCGTGAAGGCGTCGCCGCCCTCGTCGAGGTTCGCCGGCCGGCGCTCGCCGACGTGCTCCGAGAGGGCGAGGTGTTCGCGCACGGCCTGCCGCAGCGCGCCCGTGCCGTGGCCATGAAGCACGAAGGCCACCCGATCGCCCGCGCGCAGCGCGCCATCGATGAAGCGGTCGAGCCGCTCGAGCGCCTCGTCGACGCGCAGCCCGCGTAGATCGCAGGTATTGTCGCTCGTCCGCAGCGCGGCGCTGGGCGTTGGTGCGAGCGCGCCACCGTCGAAGGGCGACGCCGCTTCGCGCGGCGCGAGGAGCGACTTCTCTCGCTCGGGGTTGCCCCTGCTGCCCTTTCCCTTCGGCTCGTCCCTGGGCGCCGGGGAGAGCTCGCTCACCGGCACGCGCACGGAGAATGCGCCGGCCTGCACACGCGCGAAGCCACGATCGGCGAGCTCTACGAGGGTCGCGACTTGTCCGAGCCGCGCCACCGACACCCGCATCCCGACGCGCAGCGCGGCAGGGTCGAGGCTCGCGGCGCCGGCGGAGTTCTCGTCGAGCGCGCGGGCGGCCTTGACGACGGGCCCGCCGAGGCTGACGACCTTGGCGGCCTCGTCCACGATCCGCGTCGCGTCCTTCGCGCCGATGGCTCTCGGCCCTTCGCGCAGAGTACCGTCGAGATCGCGCAGCTTTTGTCGGGCGCCCTTGATCGCGTAGCGGAGCTCCGCCGCCTCGTCGTCGAGCTTCTTGCGCTCCTTGGCTCGCACGGCGCTGCGCTCGCGCTCGGCTTCGTCGCGTAGCGAAGCGGCACGCGCGAGATCGCGGTCGGCCTCGGCGCGCGCGGCACGCATCAGGGCGGCCTCGGTCTCGAGCTCGGCGAGGAGCACCTCGCGACGCAGGCTCTCTTCGGGCACGAGCTCCTCGGCGCGCGCCACCACGGTCGCAGGCAGCCCGTAGCGGAGCGCCGCGGCGAGCGCCGCAGAGCCGCCGGCGACGCCATGACGCAGCGCAAATGTGGGCATCATGCGCGCGAAGTCGAAGCCGACGGCGGCGTTCGAGAACCGCGGATCTTCGGCCGCGAGGTGCTTGAGTCGCTCGTAGTGCGTCGTGACCGCGACTGACGCGCCTCGCGCGACGAGCGCCTCGAGCAGCGCGACCGCGAGCGCGGCTCCCTCCTCGGGATCGGTGCTGCCCGCGACCTCGTCCAAGAGGACCAGGGCTCCTTCGCGCGCCGCGGCGAGGATCGACGCATACGACGCGACGTGGGCGCTGAAGGTCGACAGCGATCGCTCGAGCGACTGGCGATCGCCGACGTCCGTGAGCACGAGCTCAGAGAAGCCGAGGCGCGAGCGGCCATCGACCGGGAGCGGAAGTCCGCACTTGCCCATGAGCGCCGCGAGCCCGAGGCATTTCAGCGCCACGGTCTTGCCGCCGGCGTTCGGGCCGGAGATGACGAGCGCCTCAAAGGGACGTGCATAGAGGTCGTTCGGGACGACCTCGCCACGAGCGGGCTCCGGCAGCGCTGCTTGCTGCTCGCACAGGAGCGGGTGGCGCATGGCGTAGAGCTCGAGGCCCGGCGCCTCGTCGAGCGGAAGCACGACGCCGCCCGTGTCGCGACCGAAGCGCGCGATCGACGCGAGCATGTCCGCGCGCACCGCCGCCTCGAAGGCCCCCTGCACCGCGGCCGCGCGTGCCGCGAGCGCGTGCGACAGCTCCGCGAGGACACGCTCTTCTTCGCGCGCCACGGTCGCCTCCGCGAGCCGCACGCGGTTCGTCACGAGGCTGAGCTCGGGCGGCTCGACGTAGATCGTCGCCGACGTCGCGCTCGCGCCGAGGACGATCCCCGGCACCTCGCGGTGCGCGTCCGCCCGCACCGGCAGGCCGTAGCGACCGTCGCGCTCGACCGGGCCCGACTCGCGCAAGACGTCGGCGTGCGCAGCCATCGCGTGGCGCAGCTTCTCGGTGAGGTGCCGGCGTGCGGCGATGACGGCGTGACGCGCGCCGCGGAGCGCACTCGATGCGTCGTCGGAGATACGGCCGCCCGGCTCGATCGCGTCGAGGATCGACCGCTCGAGCGACGTGAGCCCCTCATCGCTGTCGAGCTCGCGCAGCAACGCCGGGTAGCGACCGCCGCGCGCACGCACGAACGAGCGGACCTCGCGCGCCTGGGTGAGCGCCTTGCCCACGGCAAAGAGCTCCACCCCGCCGAGCGTGCCCGACACCCGAGCCCGCTCGATCATCGGCGCGACGTCAAGGACCGCGCCGCAGGGGATGGGCTCGCCCTCGCGGAGCGCGAGGAGGGCCTCACGCGCGAGCGTCGCTCGGCCGTTCGCCTCGTCGCGAGTCGACGCCGGTGCGAGGGTGAGGAGGCGCGAAGCCGCGCATGGCCCCGCCGCACGTCGCGCAAGCGCCTCGCACAGCTCGCCCCACTCGAGATCGCGCGCCGCCTTTTCGGCGTGCCCGAGGGTCCCTCCGTCCTTCACGCTCGCATCCGCCGTTCGACGACGCTGCCAAGGCTCGGAGCACAAGTCGCGGGTGCCTGCCCCCGTCGCGCTGCCATCCGCTGCTCGACGAAGCTGAAGGTCGCGTGAGGGCTCGGGACGCGAGCGCCGCGATTCATCCTCATTTTTGCGGCGCTTCGTCCTCTTCTTTGCAGAGCTCGCCGACGTCGTCCGCCAGCTTCGCGAAGGCGGCCGCGGGCACGCCCTCTTTGACGATCGCCCTGGCCTTGCCGCACGCGAGCTTGCACTCGTCCTTCTTCGTGTCCTTCTTGCAGGGCTCGAGCTCTTGCCAGGTCATGTCGGTCCGGTTGAGCCGCACGCACTGTCCCTCGAGCGTCTGCTCGTGCACCGCCGCGACCTTGCGAAGCTCGTCGTTCACCTTCTCGAGCTCGCGCGTCTTGCCCTCGGCGTCCGTCTCGGCCGTCTTGCATGCGTCGTACACGTCGCGCACGGCCGCCTTTTCATCCGCGAGCTTCGCGAAATACGTGTCCTCGGACTTCGCGCCGATCCCCATCGCGATGAGCAGCGGTGCCAGCTCCTTGTTGCCCAGCTCGCCGATGAACTCGGCGCTCACGCGCGGAAATTTCTCCGTGACGCCGACCGCCGCGGCCTTCTTCCCGGCCTCCTCGAGCGCCTTGTCGAGGGTCGTCACCGCCGCCTTGCACTTGCCGAGCGCCTCCTCGCCGTCGGCGTCTTGGCAAGCCCTCGTGATGGCGACGAACGGCTCGGCCAGCGCCTTCGACGACTCGGAGCTCGACGCCTGCAGCTTCTGGCGCGCGCGGTTCGCGGCCCCGCGAATGCCGTTGGCAGCGTACGTCGCGCCGCGATCGAGATCGGCTCTGCGCTTCGGCGCGTACTTCCCGTCGGCGGGCTTCGCGTCGAGGTACGGGAGGTAGGCCGCGACGACGCCGACGAGCTCCTTCGTCTCGCCGAGCGTCGCGGCGTACCCGGCGCGCTCCTTCGCCGCCGGATCTTCCTTCTCCTCGGCGCACCCAGGGAGGGCGAGCCCGAGCGCCATGAGCGCGCCGCACACAACGAGGCCACCGAACCGAGCCGTGGTTTCGCGATTTCGCATTCCGCTCGGCTAAACGACGCCTCTCCCACCGTCAATACGGAGCTTTTGGGACCGGAGCTCGGCGACGGACCGCGGGTGCCCGCGAACAGCTGCGCGAGTCGCAAAATGACACCGGCCTGTCACCGACGAGCTCGCCCGCTCGTGATAGCTTGCGCCGCGCTGCCACCTCGCTGTGGCGCGCCCTTTCTTCGTCCACCGAGCCCTTACGGAGCCCTCATGCCACGCACGTCTTTGCCAAGGACCGCACTCGCGCTCATGGCGCTGAGCCTCGGATCGATCTATGCCTGCGCCAGCTCGGAGAGCCCGAGCGACGACGGACAAGGCGGCGCCGGGACCGTCTCGAGCACGGCCTCGAGCGGCACGAGCACGACGTCGAGCGGCACGGGCGCGGGCGGCGGCGGAGACGCGCAGGTCGTGGTGTGCGGCGACGCTCCGAGCGGCACCCCGGGCGAGTGCACCGTCACGCCCGGCTCGGCCGACGGGCGCACCTTCGTTGTCGGCAACGTGTTGCAGCCGGGCCGCGTGTACGAGAACGGCGGCGTCCTCATCGAGAAGGACGGCACCATCTCCTGCGTCGGCTGCGACTGCGCGGCCGTGGCGAGCGACGCGGCGCAGGTGCTCTGCCCCGGCGCTTCCGTGTCGCCCGGCCTCATCAACGCGCACGACCACGTCGGCTGGATGAATGGCGCGCCGTGGGTGGCGGCCGAAAACGGCGTCGATCCGGCGCTTCGATGGGAGCACCGCCACGACTGGCGCAAGGGCAAGCACGGTCACCCGACGGTCAACGTCGCTGGCGGAAGCGCCTCGAAGGCCGAGAAAACCTTCGGCGAGCTGCGCTTCCTACTCGGCGGTGCGACCGCGACCTTCGGCTCCGGCGATCTCGGCGGGCTGATGCGCGATTTTGATGCCACCGGTAGCGGAAGCAATGGACTCGGCCAGCCCGGCTCCGGCTACGAGACGTTCCCGCTCGGCGACTCGAGCGGGACGCAGCTCGAGAGCGACTGCGGCGGATACTCTCCGAAGGCGGCGCCTCCGCCCGAGGTGGAGTGCTATGTGCCGCACGTGGCCGAGGGGATCGACGCCGCGGCGCGCAACGAGTTCTTGTGCCTCACGGGCACGGGCGCGAGCGCGGTCGATGTGCTCGACGAACGCAGCACGATCATCCATGGCGTCGGGCTCTTGCCCGCCGACGTGGAGAAGATGGCGCAGAAAGGCATGCGCCTCGTGTGGTCTCCGCGCTCGAACGTGTCGCTCTACGGCGACACGGCGATGGTGACGATGTTCCACACGATGGGGGTCGCGATCGGGCTCGGCACCGACTGGCTCCCGAGCGGCTCGATGAACGTGCTGCGCGAGCTCGCGTGCGCGTCGAGCCTCAACGATCACCAGTTTGGCGGGTATTTCAGCGACGAAGATCTCTGGATGATGGTGACCCTGGGCGCGGCGCGCGCGCTCGGCATGGACGACGCGGTCGGCTTGCTCGGGCCGGGTCACGCCGGGGACGTCGCGATCTTCCGTAACCAGGGCGAGTCGCACTACGGCGCCGTTGTGCGTGCCGACGTCGACGACGTGATGCTCGTGTTGCGCGGCGGCGAGGTGATGAGCGGCGACGCCAACGTGGTCGCGGCGCTCGAGAGCGGCTGCGACACGCTCGACGTATGCGGTGTAGCCAAGGCCCTGTGCGTCTCGCGCGACACCGGCACGACGCTCGCCGAGGTCGAGGCCGCGGCCAACCCTGCCTACCCGCTCTTCTTCTGCGGCACGCCCGAGGACGAGCCGACGTGCCTGCCCGCGCGCACGCTCGCCGAGGACAGCGTCTCGGGGTCGATGCTCTACTCGGGCATGACGATGGCCGGCGACGCGGACTCCGACGGCGTCGCGGACGCGAGCGACAACTGCCCGACCGTGTTCAACCCGGCGCGGCCGCTCGACGGCGCGAAGCAAGGCGACGCCGACTCCGACGGCGCCGGCGACGCCTGCGATCCCTGCCCGCTCGCCATGGGCGCGAGCTGCGCGGTCCCCGATCCGTACGACGTCGACGGCGACGGACTCGCGAGCTACGTCGACAACTGCGCCAGCGTGAGCAACGCGGATCAGGCCGACGCCGACGGCGATTTCAAAGGCGACGCCTGCGATCCCTGCCCGACCGAGGCGAACCCCGGCGCGCAGAAATGCCCCGCGGATCCGACCACGATCTATGCGCTGCAAGACGCGACCGATCCGCTGCACCCGGCAGCAGGCACGCCCGTCAACGTGAGCTGCGTCGTGACCGCGGTCGCGTCGAAGATGTTCTGGTGCCAGGATCCCAAGGGCGGCCCGTACTCGGGGATCGCCGTCTACGTGAACGCCAAGCCGACCTACGACGGCACGAAGCCCGTGCTCGTCGGCGATAGCGTGACGATCGACGCCGACTACGTCGAGTACCAAGGCGTGAGCGAGCTCGAGCAGCCGACGGTGACCTACGTGGGCGCCGGCACCGTGCCTGCGGCTGCGGTGGTGGCGGCGGCCGACCTCGCAACCGGCGGCGCGCAGGCCGAGGCCTACGAGGGCGTGCTCGTGCGCGTGAACAATGTCACCGTCACGAACGCGAACCCGGACGCGCCGAGCGACTACGACGAGATCGCGGTGACCGGCGGGCTGCGCGTCGACGACCTGGTGATGGATGCGGGCGGCACCGGCGGCGCGTTCGACAACGCGAGCTATACGGTGGGCGCGGCCTTCGCGAGCCTCACCGGCGTCATGCACTTCAGCTTCAGCAACACGAAGCTCGCGCCGCGCTCGGCAGCCGACATCGTACAGTAGCGGACGCGCGGTGCTCCCCACCGAGCGCGCTCGCGGTGGGGCCGAGCCTATTACTGCTCGGGCGCGAGCTGCGGGGTGGCGCGCGCTGCGGCGACCGCCCCGGGATGCGCGGGCGGCAAGCGGCGCGGCGGGATCGCGGACGTCGACACACGCGGCACGACGTTCTTCGGCAGCGCGGCGCGGAGGCGCGCGAGCACGTCAGCGCTCGAGCCGGGCAGCGGCTTTTGCGCCACGCCCGAGGCACGACGACCATCCAGTCGGCGCCCATCAAGACGACGTCCAGCCAACCGGCGGGGAGTCACGAGGCCGCGCGTGTGAAGCGCCTCGTAGGCTTGCGCCGCGAGCGCCTGAGCGCGGGGATTGAAGAAGCGCACGTGGATGTGCGTGCGGTGGCCGTAGGCGTGGCGGATGAGCGGCTCGGGGTGCTTCTTGCGGAAGCCGAACAGCGTGTCGAGCCAGGCCGCATCTTCGCCGCTCGCGAGCGCCTCTTCGTAGAGGAGGCGCTGCACGCGCTGATCGATGAGGATGAGCTCGGCGTCGGTCTCGGTCACGAGCGCGCGCACGAGGGCCCAGCTTCGCGTGCGATCGAGCGTGCGCTCGCTCGCGTTCTGGTACCAGCCCTCGGACCCTGGCAAGTAGTAGTAGCCGATGTCCGCGTCGCGCCCTGACTGGTGGCTCAAGTGAGGCCGGATGGGGCCGCCGTGCTCGCGCGAGAGATCGCCGATGTGAAGGCGATGAGCGCCGGGGTGCCGCTCGCTGACGTGCGTGATCGCGCGCTCGAGGAACGCGATCGTCTCGGCCGTGGCCCACGCCGTGCTCGGCGAGACGACCTCCCAGGGTTTCGCCGACTCCATGTGTGCGGCGTTCACGAGCGCGCCGAGGTTCGGACGTCCGAGCGACAGCGAGCCGAGGGATGCGGGATCGCGCTCGAGCGCTTGCGCGATGTCCGCCGTCGACGGCACCGCGTAACGGGAGGACTCCGAGCCGACCGCGCGGTGGCGCGCAGCCGCGTCGGGCACCGCCGCGGGCAGCACCGCGCGCGCAGCGACGGTGTCGACGTGTAATGGTGAGGACTTCGCTGCGCCCCCCGCGCACGCGAGCAGCATCCACATCGCCGGCACGTGGAGCATGGCCGGCGCACCCTACAGGAGGCCCCCCGGCTCCCCAATCAGAAACGTCCGGCTGGGCCAAGAAAGTGACGCGCAAGCGCCCAATGCGCTCCGTGCCTCGAGCCCGCAGCGCGTGACGTGATTCACGGGCGGCACGCCGAGGTGATCCGCAGCCGACTCGAAAAATGCGCGCTCTCAGCCGCAGTACGGTCCGCCGATGTACTCGCGAAGCTGGCCGTTTTCGCGCGCAGCGCTGTCGGAGAGGAGGGCCACGCAGTCGCCGATCGACACGATGCCGATGAGGCGCCCGTCGACGTTGACGACGGGCAAGTGGCGGCAGCGGTAGCGCGCCATGAGGTCGAGCGCGTAGGCCACGCTCGCGCCCGGTCCCACGCAGCAGACGTCGCCGCTCATCACCTCGCTCACGAGCGTCGTGTATGGATCGAGCTCGTCGAGCGCGACGCGTCGCGAATAGTCGCGCTCGGTGAAGATGCCCTCGATGTCGCCGCCGCGCACCACGACGACCGCGCCGACGTCGTGCGTCATCATCTCGGTCAAGGCTTGCCGCACGGTCGCGTCGGCATCGACGACGATCACCTCCCCGCCCTTCCGCTCGAGGATCTCGGACACGCGGCAATGAAGGCCGGGGGTGGGCTGCGTGACGGGCATGCGTGACAAGCTGCAAGGCATGCGCCAGGTGAGGCACGTCGCAGACGGTCGGAATGTCGCGGCTCGCGCCTTTCGCGGAGGCGCGGCGAGTCGCCACGGGTTCCGCGACGCACGTGCGGCGAGTAGACTGCCGCGCCCATGACAAGGACCGCGGCGCTCCCGATCCTCGACGAGCTCGAAGCTCGCCACCTCGTGCAAGACGCGACGCACAAGGACGAGCTGCGCGCACTGTTGGGGCGCGGTCCGGTGACGTTCTACATCGGCTTCGATCCGACGGGCACGAGCCTGCACGCCGGGAGCCTCGTGCAGATTTACCTGATGGTGCGGCTCCAGCGGGCGGGCCATCGACCGATCGCGCTCGTCGGCGGCGCGACCGGCATGATCGGCGATCCTTCGGGCAAGAGCGAAGAGCGGCAGCTCCTGGATGGCGCGACCCTCGAGCGCAACGTGGCCGCCATCCGCGCGCAGCTCGCGCGGTTCCTCGACTTTGCGCCGGGGCCGACGGGCGCCGTGATGGCGAACAACTACGACTGGTTCGGCTCGCTCGGCTACATCGCGTTCCTGCGCGACGTCGGCAAGCACCTGACGGTGAACTACATGACCGGCAAAGAGTCGGTGCGCGCGCGACTCGAGGATCGCGAGCAGGGGATCAGCTACACCGAGTTCTCGTACATGCTGCTGCAAGCGTACGACTTTGTCGTCCTCGCGCGCGAGCACGGGTGCCG
>SYFR01000431.1 GCA_005800325.1 Myxococcales bacterium
AGGCCGAAGCCGCGGGTCTCTAGCGCCGCCTTGGCCCCCGCGATGACGGCCGGGTGCGAGGAGAGGCCGAGGTAGTTGTTGGCGCAGAAGTTCAGCGCCTCGCGGCCGCCGACCCGGATGCGCGCGGCCTGCGGGCTCTCGAGGACTCGCTCGCGCTTCTCGAGGCCGGCGGCGCGGATCTCGTCGAGGACCGAGGCGTAGTGGGCGCGGGCGCGAGCGAACATGACGCCCCTCATAGCCGCGCTCGCCGCGAGGGTCGACCGCGCTGCGTGCGATGGCCCGGCCGTGCGATGGCGGAGGCGGCACGAGGCGCCAGGCCCGGCCGTGCGATGGCGGAGGCGGCACGAGGCGCTAGGCCCGGCCGTGCGATGGCGGAGGCGGCACGAGGCGCTAGGAGCCTCGTGTTGATCGGCGAGCGGGTCTGGCTCCCTCCACCCACGCAGCGACGCGCAGCGGGGGGAGGGTCGGGGAGGGGGGCGAGGATGGCGGCAGCAATGACGTGGACGACCTCATCGATCAGGGTGAGCACGTCGTTGTTCCAGAAGCGCAGGTGCGCCCTGCCCGTGCCACGCGCCTTTTGCCTTGGCCTTGATCGAATTCAGGCGTAACGTCGCGGCGCCGCGGTGAAGGTCGCGGCTTGGGTGGCGTAACCGCCGCGGCTCTTGCCGCGTAGTTGGCCACGTCTCGTTCTCACCAATCCATCAAGGAGATTCCATGCGAACTTCGATGAAACTTGCCGGAGCGGCGACGCTCTTGCTCGCCTCGGGCACGGCGCTCGCGGCGGACCACGCCGACGGGCCGGGCGTCAAAGCGGACGCGGTCTCGGACATCAACGACGTCTTCACCTGGACGTCGGCAGACAAGGCGAACCTCAACCTCATCATGACGATCGGCGGCACGAGCCAGCCGACGGCCTTCGGTGATGTGACGCAGTACGTGTTCCACCTCAACCGGTCGGACAACCCGCTCGCGGCGGCCGGCGATGGCACCGACACCCAGCTCATCTGCGAGTTCGCCAGCAACACCGACGCGAAGTGCTGGCTCGGCACCGGCGACTACGTCACGGGCGATCCCTCGAGCGCGGAAGGCATGAAGAGCGCGAGCGGCAAGCTCCGCGTGCACGCCGGCGCCCACGCCGAGCCGTTTTTCTTTTTCCTCGACGGCTTCAAGGCGGCGGTCACGACGGTCGTCATGGCTGCCAGTATCCTCTCTTTCTATCCCTCGGGCTGCCCGAAGCTGGATGCGGCCACGGTGACTGCGCTCCAGGGTTTGCTCACGAAGTCGCCCATGAACATGCCGCCCGTGGACAACTTCAAGGACCTCAACTCGCTCGCGATCGTGGCTGAGGTCGCGGTCGACGCGGTCCCGGGCACGGGCAATTTTCTAGCCGTCTGGGCCGGCACCTACGTCAAGAACTGAGAAGGAGACCACCATGAAGTCAATGATCAAATTCGCAGCGGTGGCCTCGCTCTCGCTCGGCGTGCTCGCCGCGTGCAGCGACGACGAGACGACGACGACCTCGACCACGACGACCACCTCGGCCGGCGGCGCGGGCGGCTCGACCACCTCGACCACCTCGACCACCTCGGCCGGCGGCGCGGGCGGCTCGACCACCTCGGCCGGCGGCGCGGGCGGCTCGGAGAACCCGGCTCCCCCGGCGCTCGGCACGCCCGTCGATCGGATGGGCCGGCCGGCCATCAACACCGTGGGCAGCAAGACCTTCGGGGGCCCAATGGCGTCCGACCCGGCGAAGGACGCCTACAACCAGAACCACAATGCGGCGAGCTGGGGCATGAAGCACGGCGCCGATATCGCCGGGGCGATCGCGATCCTCGACGCGCTGGACAAGGCCGATACCAACAACGCCGACACCCGCGGCTGCGGCAACCAGCCCCTCGCAGGGGGCAAGACGGAAATGGGGTCGTACAGTGGGCTCGCCGGTGCGCTCGCCGACGACCGCATTCGCGTCGACCTCGCGAGCGGCGCCTGCGGCGTCTACCTCGGCGTCGAGCTCAACGCGCTCGGGGCCTTCCCGAACATGACGTGCGGCGGCCGCACGCCGATCGATGACGTCATCGACACGAGCTACTCGGCGCTCGCCGGCGGCATCAGCCTCTTCAACGCCATGGGCCAGCCGCTGTTCGGCGACGGCATCGCGGTCCGGCCGGCGCTCAAGACAGCCTACATGGCGGGCTTCCCGTTCCTCGACGCCACGCACTGACCGAAGTCACTGACCGAAGGCGCTGACCAACGCGTCGCGCCACGAGCGCACCGCCAGCCCCAACCACCAGGGCTGGCGGTGTTCTTTTTTTGTGGTGCGCCGGACCGCGAGAGATGCGAACGGACCCGCTGTGAAGAGCCCGATGCAATCGGCCCTGAACAAGCAGCGTGATTCGCGCCTTGCACAAAAAGCCGCGAATGGCGCCGTGGATGGCGCCATGAGCAAGACCGTGAATAGCCAAGTGACCGGTACCGTGAACGAGAGCCGCGCTCGACTCGCAGCCCTCCTGGAACGAATCGCGAGCATCGCGAACGGCCCGCGGCGCGGCGTCGCGCTCGTGGCGCTCGCCCTCGTCACCGTGTCGTGTCGCGAGGCTCCGAACAGCGGTGCCGTGCCGGCCGCGACGCTGTCGTCGAGCACCGCGCCGAACGCGGTCGGCAGCACACCGTCGCGCAGCGCCGCCAGCACACGGTCGAGCACGCCGCCCCGCGACGGCGCGCGCCCGAACTCCGCTACCGCTGGCTCCGACGCCGCCGCGGCCAAGCACGCCCTGAGGACGACGAGCCCCGCGGTCGCGCTCGAGAATTTTCGCGCGCAGCTCGCGAACGCCGAGCGGCGGGCCAAGACGGCGCCAGCGGATCTCGGGGCGTTGAGCGCGCTCGTGTCCGCGCACCTCGAGCAGGCGTCGCGGCTCGGCGTGCTGTCGTCGTTCGAGACCGCGGACGCCGCGAGCAAGCGCGCGCTCGCTGCGCACCCGAAGAATCCCGCCGCGCACATGCTCCGCGCGTCCGTGTACGCTGCCCTGCACCACTTCGACGAGGCCGACCGCGCGCTCGCGCTCGCCGAGAAGCTCGGCGCGCCGCAGGGAGAGCTCGAGCAGGCGCGGGCCACCCTCGCCATGGCGCGGGGCCACTACGACGAGGCCTTCGCGAGCTTCGATGCTCGCGCGAAGAGCCACGGCGACACGGTGAGCTCGACGCTGCTGGCCATCTGCCTCGGCCACATGCAGCGCACGGCAGAGTCCGACGCGAAATTCGAGGCCGCGACCGAGGCGTTTCACGACACCTCGCCGTTCGTGCTCGCGTGGGTCGAGTTCGAGCGCGGCGCCATGTGGGAGCGCGCCGGCGACGAAGCGCGCGCGCGGCAGTATTACCGGCAGGCGGTGACGCGCCTGCCGGCATTCGCGCACGCGGTCGGACACCTCGCCGCGCTCCTGCCGCCGGCCGAGGCCAAGACGCTGCTCGAGGGCGTGGCGCGGACGTCGGACGATCCGGAGTACCTCGCGACGCTCGCCACGGTCGAGGACGCGCTCGCGGCAGGCAGCGGGCGCGCGCACCGCGAGGAGGCGGCGCGAGGCTACGAGGTGCTGATGAAGAAGTATCCGCTCGCCTTCGCGGATCACGCGGGCTGGTACTACCTGAACGTCGCCAAGGACGCCGAGCACGCGGTGACGGTCGCCGCGCAGAACCTCCGCAACCGCCGCTCGTCCCAGGCCTTCGAGCTGATGATCGCCGCCGAGACGGCCGCGGCGCTCGGCCCCGAGGCCTGCGAGCACGCCGACGAGGCGCTCGCCCTTCCCTACGTGTCGCGCGGCGTCGTCGAGGCCGCGCTGGGGGCGTACCGCGCGTGCGGCACAGCAGCCCGCGCCGAAGAGCTCGACCGCGAGCTCGCGCGACGTACCGAAGCGACGCGCGTGGCAGCAGCAGCGCGACCTGCAACAGCAGGCGCCTCCGCGACAGCCGCCGCCGCACCGTGAGTCGGCCGCGCGCCGGAACGTCGTCGCTCAGCCGCCGAGCGTGAGCCGGCCGAGCACCGGCACGTGGTCGCTCAGCCCCGCGAAGGTGCTGCCGTCGAACGGCGCGCTGCCGTCGAAGTCGAGCCAGCGCAGCTCGGGCGAGGCATAGATGCGGTCGAGCGCCATGCGCGCGTGCAGGAAGCCGGCGGTCGCGAACGCCCGGCGCCGCAGGTCGCAGAGCCCGTGATTTTCGGCGAGCGCGTCGACGAGCCCGCCCTCGTCGCAGAGGTGGCGATCGACGGGCGAGCCCGGGAGCGAGTTGAAGTCGCCGACGAGCACCATGCGGTCGGCTCGACGCGCGGTGCGCACCGCCGCCAGCATGCGCTCGGACTCGGCGAGCTGATTGGGTCCGAAGCCGAGCCGCGCGTCACTCGTCCAGAACTCCCGGTAAAACGGGCCCGGCAGGCTCAGGTGCGTGTTGAACACGTCGAGCTCGTCGCCGCGCGCCGCTGCACCGGACGCGTCGCGCGACCGGACCGTGACGTGCGCCAAGATGCGTGTCTGCTTGAGCGCCTTCGCGCCGCGCCGGTGCGTGATGTCGTGCACGTGAACGGCATCGTGCTCGACGACCTCGAGCCGCGAGCGCACCAGGATCGCGAGCCCCGTCGTGTAGAGGTTCATGCCGCGCGCGATGCGGTAGCTGTGCGCGGGGAAATAGTGAGCCTCGTAGCGGTCGCCTTCGGCGCGCGCCGCGAGCTCGTGCTCGAGCGCCCGCATGAACACGTCGAGCTGGCTCTTGCCTCCACGCGTCACGAGCGACGAGCGCAGCGAGCGGTGCTCGACCTCTTGCAAGCACACGACGTCGGCGAGTGGCGTCAACGCCGCGATGCTCTGCGCGATCCGCGCGAGCCCGCCCTGCGTCGACACGACCCCGCGCGAGCCGTGCGCGAAGTAGCGAACGTTGTAGGTCATCAGCCGCAGCGCGGGCATCGAGCCACAAGCTAGCAGCCCGCACCCCCGGCGCATGCATCGCGCGCGACCGGCATCGTCGTTGGTGGCCGCGCGCCACGCGGGACGCCACGCGCCACGCGTCCGGCATCATGGCCGCGCGGGTTGATCGTCGTCGGCCGCGGCGCGCGAAGTTTCAAGACAGGAGCTTCGTTGGCGCGGTATCGTCGCCCCGTGGCGGGCACGGTCATCGTTTCGGATGAGACCATCCGCCTGCTCATCGAGGCGCACGCGTCGATGGCGGCGTGGTTTTATCAGCTGAGCGGCGCGCTGCACGCCGCGGGGCTCGGCGCCGAGCCGCCGTCGGGAGAGCTTCGCCGGGCGTTCGTCGTGCAAGCGGGGGCGCACTTCCCCGAGCTCGGCGCCATCGCGACTTCGATCACGTCGCCGCGGCCGTACCTTCCGCCACCCGTGTTCCTCGCCGCGCCCAGCACCAGCGCGCCCGCCGCGGACGGCGCTACCGTGCCCGAGGCCGCGCGGATCACGCCGCCGGACACGCCTCCTGAGCCCCGCGCCGCCCTGGCCGCCGCACACGAGCCCGCGCCGATCGCGCCCTCGGCCACGCTTTCTGAGCCAGGTGCC
>SYFR01000432.1 GCA_005800325.1 Myxococcales bacterium
CCCAGAGCTCACGACTCGGGCCCAGAGCTCACGACTCGGGCCCAGAGCTCACGACTCGGGCCCAGAGCTCACGACTCGGGCTCGGGCCCCGGATCGCCGGCGCGTAGCCTCGCGAAGGCCTCCTCGCGCCGCGACCATTTGGCCTCGATTTGCGAGCGGCACTCGCCCGTGCCGCGTACGAGCGAACGGCACACGTCGGGGCGCACGGGGTAGATCCTGCAACCGACGCGGCCCGTCGCGGCGTCGAGTGAGAGCGCGATGCAGCGGCCGTCGACGAAGCGCATGTAGCGCAGGCCGTCGTGAACGACCGTGAGCGCGTCGAGCTGCTCGGCGGCCAAGAGCGCCGCGTCGCACGCGAACACGCGCACGTAGTCGAGGTGGGTGTTGAAGCAGCACGCACCGCAGTCGGTGCACTCGGGCACGCGAAAGATGGGCAGGCGTCGCGGCGACGTGGGCATGAGCGCGACGGCTCGCTCAAAGCCGGACGTCGACGAGCGTGCGCTTGCGGAGATCTTTGAGCCACTTCTGCTTGGCTAGTTCGAGCTTCTCCGCCTGCACGCGCTGCACGAGCTCGTTCTGCGTCGCCTCGAAGGACGAATAGCGCGAGGGCTGGCGGTTCGTGAGGAAGACGAGGGCGATGGCGTCGCGAAACACGAACGGCTCGCTCACCTGGCCTGGCTCGAGCGCGAGCGCCGCGTCCTCGAGCTCTTCGGCCAGCACCTTCTGGTCGCCGCGCAGCGCCGCCGGCGAGCCGATCGGCGCGCGAATGCCGAGATCGCCCCCGCTCTCGCGCGTTTTTTTGTCGCCGCTGTATTGCCGCACGAGCTGCCCGAAGTCGGAGCCCGAGCGAACGAGCTTGGCGAGCTCGAGCGCCTCGGCCTTGCGCGCCGCCAGGAGCTCGGGGCTCGGCTCGTCGCCGACCTGCAACACCAGCCAGGCCGGCTGATAGAGAAGGATCTTGCGCTCCTGCGCGACGAGGCGTCGGAAGGCGGCCTCGAGCTCCCCCTTCGTGATGCGGATCTGCTGCGTGACGACGCGCTGAAGGAGCTTGCCCTCGAGCACCTGCCGCCGCAGCTCCTGGCGGTATTCGGCCTCGGTCATGCCACTCTGGCGCATCACGTCGCGCACGAGCTGCGCGGGGGTGCTCTTGTTGAGCGACGCGATGCGGGCGAGGCTCTCGTCGACGTCGCGCGAGTTCACGCTGATGTTCACGCGCCGCGCGGCCTGCGACTCGAGCTCTTCTTCGACCATGCGGTCGAGCAGCTGCGCGTAGATCTTGTTCTCGGCGGGGATGCACTGCGGCGTGCCGAGCGGGCAGCGCGCATGCAGCTGCGTGAGAAAGGGCCGCGCCCGCACGCGCAAGTCGCTTTGCAAGAACGCGCGCTCGCCGACCACGGCCACGATGCGCTCGACGACGAGAGCCTCGGCGCGGTTTGCGATGAGGACGCCGACGAGGAGCGCGACGACACGGGCGATCCGGGCGCTGCGAGTGACGAGCATGCTGCGGGTGAGCTACCGCCGCAGAGCGGGTGACGCAAGGCGCGTCGGGGTGCGGCCGCTCGGCGCGGCTGTCCTTCACGCGACGCGCCGTCCGGGACACTGGTCGAAGCGAAGGGGCTGACGTGCGTGCGGACGCTGCCCTCAGCCGAGGCGCACGCCGCGCACGTAGCTGCGAAGCACCCGAGCGGCGTCGCTGTCGAACACCAGCGTCGCGAGCGCCTCGTCGAGGGTCGCGGGGGCCGAGCGCAGCGCCACGACCACGAAATCGGCGTCTTTTCCTGGCTCGAGGCTGCCCGTGACGTCGGCGCAGGAGAGCACCTCGGCGCCGCCAAGGGTCGCCATCCGCAAGAGCTCCGCTGGTGCGACCGGTGCCCCGAGCGCGAGCGCCGTGTCGTAGGCGTGCGCCATCGCGCGCTGGAGCGAGAAGCTGCGGCCCGCGGCCACGTCGCTGCCGAGACCGACCGCGATCCCGCGCGCGCGGAACGGAGCAAGCTTCATTCGGCCGCTGCCGAGAAATGCGTTCGAGTCCGGACAGTGGGCGATCTTGGCGCCGCGCTGGCGCACGAGCTCGTGGTCGCGGCGCGTGAAGTGGATGGCGTGGGCGAGCACCGTGCGCGGCCCGAGCAGACCCGCCCGATCGTAGATGTCGAGGTAGCTCGTGGCGTACGGGTGCGCGCGACGCGCGATGCGCTCCTCTTCCTTGGTCTCCGCGACGTGGGTCTGCACGATGAGGCCCTCGTCGTTGGCGAGCCGGCCGGCGCCGTCGAGCAGCGCGCGCGTCGAGCTCGGCGCGAAGCGCGGCGTGACCGCGAAGCGCAGCCTGCCGCGATCGTGGCCATGATAGCGACGCACGAGACGCCGGCTCTCACGGAGCGCGTGCGCCTGCGGCACGAGGAGCGGCTTCGGGCAGGCGCGGTCCATCAGCGTGAGGCCGAGGACGGCGCGCATGCCGCGGTCGGCGAGCCGCTCGAACAGCACCTCGGTCGCGCGCGAGCTCGAGCTCGAGTAGATGGCGGCGGTCGTGGTGCCTGCGGCGAGCATGCGATCGATCATCTCGCCCGCGACGGCCTCGGCATACGCCGCTCGCCGAAAGCGCGCCTCCTCGGGGAAGACGCTCTCTTGCAGCCAGGTCAAGAGCGGGCCGGTCGCCTTGCCGATGATGCGCGTCTGCGGATAGTGCACGTGCGCGTCGACGAAACCCGGGACGATGAGGCCGGGGCGCAGGTCGTGGACCACGTCGCCGCGCGCTTCACGCGGAGACACGATGCCGAGCACGCGCCCGTCCGCGCCGACGCGCATGACCGCGTCGCTGTAGAAGGACGTGCCGCCTGCTGCGAGCGGCGTGACGATGGCGCCGCGCACCGAGAGACGCGCCGCATCGGCTTCACTCGGTGCCATCGCGCGGCATCGTAGTGGCGCGCCTTGTCCGCTTGCGACAATTCGGCGCGCGCTCGCGACACCGACACGCGGGGCGCTGCGGCAGGGTCGTCAGCGGCTACGCAGGTCGCGCTCGCGCACCCAGCCGAGCACGCGATGGTTCGCGCTCGTGACCGACAGGAGCTGCCAGTCGCCCGCACTGCGTAGGATCTCGAGCCGCGTCCCGGCCGCGACCGAGAAGATCGGAGCAGCGTCGTCGGAGGCGTGGCTCCTGAGCGCGAACGGGCGCTTCGCCACGGCCGTCTCGGGGGCACGATCGAGCGTGTCCTCGTCGTCGGCGTGAGGCCCGTGTCCGTCGAGCGGGCCATCGACGTCGTCGTCGGGCGCGAACAGCTCGAACAGGCTCGCGCCGCGTGGGCTCGCGAGCGCCGGGTCGTTTGCGGGGTCGAGCGCACCGCCTGAAATTCGCGGGTGGCCAGTCGGCTCGGGCTCGGACGCGACGCCGTGCATCCTCATGGCCTCGGCGAGGCCGCGTCGCGCCGTGGGGATGTCCGGCTCGGCATACGCTCGCCACGCGGGCTCGATCGCTGCCGCGAGCACCACGCCCAGCGTGACGACGAGGAGCGTGCCCGAGAGGCCATCGACCCCGGCCCGAAGCGCGCCTGGCGCATGCGGCGGGACGCGCCACGGCGAGGGCGGTCCCGGTGGCGCGGCCGGGGCCGTCGTCACTCGAGCTCCCGTGGCAGGGGCGCCGTGGCGGGGCTCGGCGACGCCGTCTCGCGGACGGTACGCACGAGGCCCACGTCGCTGCAGCAGCGAAAGCCCTCTTGATAGAACGTGTGATTCTGATCGTGCGAGCGCGTGCTCGGACGGCACCGCGTGCGCACCGGACCCCAGTAGCCGCCCTTCAAGATCGAGGGGCGCTCACCCTCGCGCACGCTCGTCGTCCACTCGTCGACGTTGCCGGTGAGATCGTAGACCCCGAACGGGCTCTTGCAGGCGGGCTGCGAGCCGGCGGCCTTGCCGCGCCAGAGGCGATCCATCTCCACGCCCGCGAGCTCCCCGTCGCGCGGGTTCATCGCCTTCTCGTTGTAGGCGGTCCACCGCTCGTCGGTCACGCACTTCTCGGGATCGCGCGCGTAGCCGTTGCCGTAGGGGTAGGGGCGCCCCTCTTCGCCCTCGCACGCGAACGTCCACTCGTCCTCGGTGCAGAGGCGCTTGCCGAGGCCGTCGCACAGCTCGCGGGCCTCGTACCAGGACACGTAGATGAGCGGGTATTGGCCGACGACGTTCGGGTACTCGAAGCGGTCGACGCAAAAGTGCATGTCCTTGCGCGGGAAGCCCTCGCTCTTTTGGAGCCACGCGTCGCGGTCGAACTGGGCGCAACGCTCGGGGTACTCTCGCTGGATCCACTCGGTGCAGGTCGACTGCTGGACGAGGTCGATGCGGCCGGCGGCGTGGGGGTTCGACTCGCGCTCCATGAGCATGCGTCCTTTGACGTCGACCATCCCGGGGCCGCACGCGCCGCGCGTCCCCTCGCGCTCGTCGGTCGCGCTCGCCGACTCGTAGGCGGGCGAGACGATCTGCCAGTGGCGCGCGCGAACGCTGCGCCAGAGATGCCGTTTTTGGTGGAGCTTGCCGGCGAGCGACGCCCCGTCGAGCCGCGTCTCGCGTGCGAGGCGCAAGAGACCGACCGCGGCGGTGAGGCCAGCACACAAGCCGGCCGCGACCAGCGCGACACGCCATCCCCTGACCCCAGCTGTCATACATCCCCCGCGGACGTGCACGGACGGCTGCGCCTCGCGATAAGCAGCTCCGAAGACACGACGTTCCTGACGATAGCAGACGCGGCGCGAGCGGGGCCAAGGCGCCGTGGACCTCTCGTCGTCGCGATTCAGGCGTTCAGCGGTCGTGATCCGCGCGCTTCGGCAGCAGCGCCGCGAGCTTGCGCAGCTCGTCGCCCCGCGCGCCTGCGAGGTCGTGCTGCTCGCCCGGATCGCTCTCGAGGTCGAACAGGGTGAGCCGCTCTTTGCCCGCGCTCGTGCGATAGGTCATGAGCTTGAGCGGCCAGGAGATGAGCGCGACGCGGCGGTAGGCGTGGGCCACGACGTGCGCGCGCCGAAAGTCGGAATCCCCCGCGAGAACGGGCGCGAGCGACACTCCCGGCAAATCGTCGGACGGGGCGCCCGCGAGCGCGAGCAGCGTCGGGGCGATGTCGAGGGTGCTGACGGCCCCCGCACCGAAGCGCTGCGGACGCACGCCTGGGGCGGCGACGAAGAGCGGCACGCGCAGCACCTCGTCGTAGAGCTGCGTGCCATGGCCATCGGAGCCGTGCTCGCCGAAGGCCTCACCGTGCGTGCCGTGCACGAGCCACGCGGTCCGCGCCGCGCGGGGAGACGAGGCCACGGCGTCGATGAGCCGTCCGAGCTCACGGTCGAGGTACGCGAGCTCGCCGAGGTACTTCTTTGGGTCGGAGGTTCCGAAGGCGATCCCCTCGTGCTCGAGGTAGCGAGCGTGTGCGTCGAACAAGTGGATCCACAGGAACGCGGGCTTGTCGGCGGCGAGCTTTGCGTGGTGGGCGATTGTGGCGTCGACGGCGCGTGCTCCGGTCGCGGTGCGCTCGGGGTGTCCGTCGCGGAACGGGGACTCGTCGAGCGCGCCGAAGCCCTGTCCAAAGCCGCGATCGGCGCGGAGCCAAGTGAACGACGTGACGCCAATCGTTTGGTAGCCGTGCCTAGAGAGCCGCTCGGCCAGCGTGTCGACGCGATCGTCGATCGTCGGCCACTCATCGGCCGTGTGGGGTGTCGCGCTGAGGGGATGGCCGCTCACGACCGGCATGAGCGCGCGCTGCGTGTCGCTGCCGACGGCGTACGCGTGCTCGAAGACGACGCCGGTGTTCGCGAGCGCCTCGAGCCGTGGCGTCGTCGGCGGTTGATGGCCGTAGATCGAGGTCCGATCGGCGCGCACGGTGTCGAGCGTGACGAGCACGATGTCGGGCCGCGACACGGGCACGCTCGCGGGAGCACCGACGACGGTCGCCGGCGCGCTCGCTGGCACCACGGGCACATCGAGGGGCGGTGTCGATGTGGCGGGCTCGGGAGTTGGGGCCTCGTCGCTTGGCTCGAGGTGCAGCCCGCTCGCGGCGAGGCTGGGCGTGACGGACGCGCGCAGCAAAGGAGGGTCACCGCTCGCGCCATTGCCGCGCTCTCCGGCCGCGACGCTGGCGAGGATATGGCCGTCCCTCGCGCGGCCGTCGCGCCCGTCGCAGTCGGCGTCGATGCCATCGCCGAGCGCGTCGTCGGCGCGCGGGTGTCGCCGCGGATCGCCCTCGTCGCAGTCGCCGCCGCCGAAGTGCGCGCCGCTGCCATCCCGGTCGGCGTCGGTCCACCGCTCGAGGAGATCGAGCACTACCGCCGGCACGCCGCCCGCGCGGCCGAGCGCGGCGCGGGACTCGGGGGCGAGCTCGACGCGCGCATAGCCGGCGATGATCGTGCAAGCGGCGAGTGGAAGCGCGAGCACGCGGGCTGCGCGCTCGAGCGCGGAGTGCAGACCGTAGACGACCGCGAGCGTCGTCACCGCGCCGCCGAGCAGCGCGTCGGCGAGCGACGATCGCAAGCTCGAGTCGTCGCCAGAGATCAAGAGAGGCGCGGTGACGATCGCAGCGCCCGCGAGCACGACGAGGGGCGCGACCGGCGCGCGGCGTGCCCAGCTCGGCACACGCTCCCCGAGTCCCTCGAGCGCCGTCACGGCGCGACCGGCAACGACCGCGGCCGCGAGCAAGAGACCGGCTCCGACGAGCCCGAAGGTCACGCCGCCGAGGCCGCGGTGGTGCGTCGCTCGTGCGAGGATCGAGGCAAACGCCGCGAGCAAGACCGCCGACAGCGAAGCCAAGACCACGAGCCCGAACGCGACACGACGCACCGAGCGGGGGCTCACGACGCCGCGAAACCCGCGCGCGGCGAGGGGCGCGAGCCACAAGAGGGGCAGGACGAGGCTCGTCCACACGGCGGCGCCGATGAGCCCGCCGTCGGCGAAGCGACCGCCGCCGGTCGAAGCGCGGATCGCCGTCGGAAACGCGCAAACGAGGGCGGATAGCCACGCGAGCGCGCACGCCTCCGAGAGCCGCCCGAGGCTCGAGGGCGTCGTCGTCGTCTCGGTCGGCGGCCCGTCGCTCATGGCTCGCCGCCGAAGAGGGCGCCCTGCGGAGGGCCACCGGACGAGCCCGGCGGAGGCACGCCGAGGTGAGCGTAGGCCTTCTTCGTGGCGATGCGTCCTCGCGGCGTTCGCCCGAGGAAGCCCTGCTGCAAGAGGAACGGCTCGTACACGTCCTCGAGCGTGTCGCGCGCCTCGCTCAGCGCCGCCGAGATCGTCTCGATCCCGACGGGGCCGCCGTCGTAGTCCTCGATGATGATGCGCAACAAGCGCCGGTCCATCGCGTCGAGCCCGGCCTCGTCGACCTCGAGGCGCTCGGTGGTCTTCACCGCGATCGCGCGGTCGATGCGGCCGCCGCCGAGCAC
>SYFR01000433.1 GCA_005800325.1 Myxococcales bacterium
CGGCGAGGGCCTTGGCGAGGTGGGTCTTGCCGACGCCGCTCGGTCCGAGAAAGAGAAAGCTGCCGATGGGCTTGCCCGGATCGCGCAGCCCGACGCGACCACGGCGCACGGCGCGCGCCACCGCTCCCACGGCCTCGTCTTGCCCGACGACCCGCTGCGCGAGGCGCTTTTCCATGTGAAGCAGCTTGTCGGCTTCGCCCTCGAGCATCTTCGCGACCGGGATCCCGGTCCACTCGTTCACGGTCGCGGCCACGTCGGCCTCGGTGACGAGCGTCGCCGCGACCGCGCCTGCTCCCGCGTCCTGGGCGGCCTTCTCCGCGGCGGCGAGTCGCTTCGTGAGGTCGGGGATCGTGACGTGCTCGAGCTCGCCGAGCTTGGCGAAGCTCTTCTCGTCGCGCGCGCGGTCGCGGGCCTCATGGGCCGCGGCGAGCTCCTTCTTCAATCCCACGACGGCGACGACCACGCCGCGCCGCGCCTCGAGCCGATGGCGCAGCTCGACGACCTTCGGGCGCAGCTCTGCGGCCTCCGCTTCGAGCTTGTTGCGCGTCTCGACGCCGAGCTTGGTGTCGTCCTCGGCGAGGCCGGCGAGCTGCGTCTCGAGCGACTCGAGCCGCCGCATCGTGGCGTCCACTTCGGCCGGCACGCCGTCGACCTCGACGCGCTTCTTCGACGCCGTCTCGTCGAGCAGGTCGACGGCCGCGTCGGGCAGCGCGCGATCGCCGAGGTAACGCTTCGCGAGCACGACTGCCGTACGAATCGCGCCCTCGGAGATCCCGACATGGTGGTGCCGCTCGTAGCGCGCGGCGATGCCGCGAAGGATCGACTGCGCGTAGTCGACGCTCGGCGGCTCGAGCACGAAGCTCGCAAATCGCCGCAGGATCGCGGGGTCGCGCTCGTTGATCTTCTGAACGCCGTCGGCCGTCGTCGTCGCGACGATGCGCAGCTCGCCCCGGCTCAAGTGGGGCTTGAGCAGCTCGCCGACGCCCGAGCCCGTGACGCCCGTGCCGAACAGCGTGTGCAGATCTTCGACGACGAGGATGCTCTCGGCGCCTTCGCTCTTCGCGAGGCGATCGGTCACGGCCTTGAGGCGCTGCTCGATCTCGCCACGCAGCTTCGCGCCCGCGACGAGAGCGCCGGTGTCGAGCTCGAACATGCGCGCGCCGGCGAGCCGCGTCGGCACGTCTCCCTGCGCGATGCGCCGCGCCAGCGCCCGCACGAGCGTGGTCTTGCCGACGCCCGGCTCGCCGACGACGAGCGGATGGTTCTTCGTGCGCCGCTCGAGGATCTGGAGCACCCGCCGAAGCTCGGCGTCGCGGCCGATCACGGGATCGAAGCGATCGGCGCGCGCGTCGGCCACGAGGTCGCGAAGAAACTCGGCTTCGACTGCCGCGCCCGAGGCGACCGGCGACGGCGAAGTGCCAAGCTTCGGCGCCTGCTCGAGCGCACCAACGTGATCGCGAAAGCCGCCGGGACCGATGCCGAAGTGCGCGAAGATCTCGCCGACCGGGCCGCGGATCTCTTGCGCGAGCGCATGCAAAATCTGGCCGAGCCCCACCTTGTCGACGTGATCGCGGGTCGCCTCGCGCTCGGCGCGATCGAGCAAATCGGCGAAGCGCGGGCTCACGTACGCGACCGAGGCCCCGCGCGCGAGCTTGCCGAGCGCCCGTTCGCAGAGCTCGACCACCGCCTTCGGCTCCGCGCCAGCGCTCTTCAGCACCGCACCCACCGCCGGGCTGCGTTCGACCGCGCGCGCCAGGAGGTGAAGCGGGATCACCTCGCCGTGCTGACGTGCGTCCGCGAGCTGTTGTGCACCCGCGACGAGCTGCTTCGCCTCCGGTTCGAACTTCTCGAGCCGGATCACCCCTTGTCCTTCGCTCACCATCGGCGCGCAGGGTAATACGCGAGCGCGCGCGTCGGGACGGCATTCGCGCGGGCCGTCGCTCCTCGATCGGACGTGGGCTGCGCTATGCTGCGCGCGTGAGCGAACTGCCGGCCAAGGTCAGCATCTACACGACGGACTACTGCCCCTATTGCACGATGGCCAAGCGCCTCCTCGAGAAGAAGGGCGCGAGCTACGACGAGATCCGCGTGGAGAGCCGCCCCGAGCTGCGCGATTGGCTCGTCGACGTCTCCGGCCAGAGCACGGTGCCGCAGGTGTTCGTCAACGGTCAGTCGCTCGGCGGCTTCTCGGACATCGCGAGCCTCGACCGCGAGGGCAAGCTCGACGCGCTGCTCGCCGCGGCGCCCGCCCCGGACGCGCCCGCGCTGCGCGATTGAATGGCCCGCTCGACGCGTCTGAAGATTCAGCGATACGCCTCTTGACCGACCGCGCTACGCCGCTGAACGGCCCGCGCTCCTCAGTTGGCGCGAGATGGTGTGCAACCGCACACGGTGCTTCCGTCGCGGCCCGGATGCGACCATGATCGCCCTTGAGCAGCCATGGCCGATCCTGCGGCGAACGACGAAGAAATCGACCCCGAGAGCGACGCCGACCTCCGCGCGTCGAGCCTCGTCGGCACGCGCATCGGAAACTACGAAGTGCTGCGAGTACTGGGGCGCGGGGGGATGGGCTGCGTCTACGAGGCGCGGAACCCCGACATCGACAAGCGCGTCGCGATCAAATGCATCGACCACGCGCTCGCCCTGCGTAAGGACGCGGTGGCCCGCTTTCAGCGCGAGGCGCTCGCGGTGTGCGCGGTCGAGAGCCCGCACATCGTGCAGATCTTCGACGCGGGCACGACCGCCGCCGGGCTGCCGTACATCGTGATGGAGCTCTTGCACGGGGAGGACCTCGGCACGCGGCTCGCCACCGTTGGCCGGCTCGAGGTCGGCGAGGCGCTCGCGGTGATGGCGCAGATCCTTCGCGGCATCGGACGCGCGCACGAGAAGGGGATCGTGCACCGCGATCTCAAGCCCGACAACACGTTCCTCGTCGAGCGCGAGGACGAGCCGGCGCTCGTGAAAGTCCTCGATTTCGGCGTCTCGAAGATGGCGCAACGAGCGGAGACACCACTCAAGACGCTCACGCGCGAGGGCACCGTCGTCGGCACGCCGTACTACATGGCGCCCGAGCAGGCGCAGTCTCTCCCCGACGTCGATGCGCGCGCGGACATCTTTGCGTGCGGCGCGATCCTGTTCGAGTGCCTCTCCGGCCGGCCCCCGCACATCGGGGCCTCGTACGAGCAGGTCATCGTCAATATCTGCATGCACGACGCCGACGACATCCGGCTGCACAATGCCGCCGTGCCCGAGCCCGTCGCCGACCTCGTCAGACGTGCGCTCGCGCGCGATCGCGAAGAGCGCTTCCAGTCCGCGCGCGAGATGCTCGATGCGGTGATCGAGGTGCTGCCGCCGGGCGACGTCGAGGTGCACGCGCGCGCCATCGGGTCGAGCGGGACCTCGCGGCCCGGCCAACCTGGCGCAGGCGCCGCCGCACGCACCCCGGCCAACTCGGGCGAGCTCGCCGCCACGGTGCGCTTCGATACGCCGCGTCCTGCGGCGCTCGGCGCGGAAATGGAGGCTTCTACGAAGCGGACGCATCGCTCGCGCCTCGGGTGGCTCATCGCCGCAGGTGCTGCGGCCTTCATCGCCGCGCTCGGCATCGCGCTCGGCTCGAGGGTCGGCCAAGAAGCGACGCCCGGCACGACGGTGACGCACGAGCACGAGCGCGACGCGAGCCAGCGCGGCACCGGGCGCGACGGCGACGCCGCGGTCGCAGCCGCAGCCGAGGCGCTCGAA
>SYFR01000434.1 GCA_005800325.1 Myxococcales bacterium
CGGGCGACGGCGCGAGCGCGCTCGAGGCGAGCTTCAATAACGTGCGCGATCTCGAGCTCGGCCCGGATGGAAGGCTCTATGTCGCCGACACGGACAACCACGTGGTGCGCGCGATCGACCTCGCGAGCGGCGTCGTCGAGACGGTCGCTGGCAGCGGCAAAGCCGGCACGCGCGGCGACGGCAACACGCCGCTCAACGTCGACCTCAATCGCCCGTTCGGCATGGCGTTCGACGCGGACGGCGCGCTCTACATCGCCGACACCTTCAACAGCCGCATCGTGAAGATCCCGCGGTAGCGCTGGCCCCGAACCCAGCAGCCGAACCCAGCAGCCGAAGCCAGCAGCCGAGCCCCAGCAGCCGACCCCCAGAACCCATCGACCCGAGCGCGGAGTCGAACCCCCATGTCGCGTCACCACCCCCTTCAGTTCAAAGCCAGTCGCCCCTTCGGAGAGCTCGCGCAAACGAGCGCTCGCGAACTTGCCATCTTGGCGGCCTGTGCTGTCGTCATCTCGGCCTGCGATCCTGAGCCTCCCGAGGTGGAGCATTGCCATCCGGCCAGCGGCACGATCTGCAGCGTCGCCGGCGTCGACCACGCCGGGTTCGGCGGCGATGGCGGCCCCGCGGTCGATGCCGCCATCTACCTCCCGCAGGACATGACCGTCGGCCCCGACGGCCACCTGTACCTGCTCGACTGGAACAACCATCGCGTGCGGCGCATCCACTCCGCGAGCGGTGTCATCGAGACCGTGGCCGGCACGGGTCTGCTCGGCGACGGCCCGGAGGGTCCCGCGCTCGCGGCGGACTTCAACCACCCGACGAACATCGTGTTCGACAGCGAAGGCAAGATGATCATCGCTGCCTGGCACAACAGCCGCATCAAGGTCGTCGACCTCGACACCGCGGAGCTCGTCGATACTTGCGGCACCGGCGCGCGCGCCTACAAGGGCGACGGCGGCCCCGCGAAAGATGCCGCGCTCGACCTGCCCGCGAGCGTCGCGCTCGACGCGAGCGACAACCTCTACATCATGGACCAGGCGAACCAGGTGATTCGCAAAGTGACGCCCGACGGCGTCATCACGCGCGTGGCCGGAAGCTGCCTCGTCAACGAGTGCAAAGACGGGCAGGTGCCCGAGGTCTGCCCGGACACGAACAAGTTCGCGTGCGACCTCGCGGGGCAGCCGGACGCGTGCAAGAAGGCGTGCCAGCCGGCGTTCGGCGGCGACGGCGGCCCAGCGCTCGAGATGCGCATGGCGCAGCCGTTCGGCCAGCAGGCAGATCCGGCAGGGCGCATGGCGATCGACGCCGACGGCAACATCTACTTCGCCGACACGGACAATCACCGCGTGCGGCGCATCGACGCAGCGACCGGCAGCGTCGAGACCGTAGCGGGCAATGGCACCCACGGCTTCGCCGGCGACGGCGGCAAGGCAACCGAGGCCGAGCTCTACCGGCCCATCGATGTCGCGCTCGCCGAGGATGGCACGCTCTTCGTCGCGGACACCTTCAATTCCTGTGTCCGCGCCATCAAAGGCGGCATCATCACGACGATCGCGGGCCAATGCGGCGAGCGCGGATTCTCCGGCGACGGCGGGGATCCCGCGACTGCCAAGCTCGATCGGCCCTACGGCATCACGCTCGCACCGAGCGGCGAGCTCTACATCGCCGACACGTACAACCACCGCGTGCGGGTCGTAACGCCCTGATGCGGCGGTTGAAGCGGTACGACGGGTCGCGCGACGCCGTCGGTCGGGCCACAGCGGCGCGCGCGGCAACCCTCGCGTGCGCGCTCGTCGCGTGCGATCCGAGCGAGACCGAGCCGCCCCCAGCAGCGGTTTTTCCGCAGGACTGGCAGGCGAGCTACACCGAGGTGCGCGACTGCCGAAGGAGCGGCGATCACGATCTGAACTACGTCCGCATCCTCGCCGACGCCGCGGCGCTCGCCCCCTATCAGAAGCGCGACGCGCCATTCCCCGATGGCGCGGTGGTCCTCAAGATCGAGTTCGCCGATCCGGAGTGCACCGACACGTCCGGCTTCACCGCGATGCGCCGCGAGGCCGGCTTCGACGCGCCGAACGGCGACTGGCACTGGCAGCGCCTCGACGCGACCGAGACCGTCACCGAGGACGGCAAACTGGACCGCTGCATTGGCTGCCACACGAGCTGCGGCGCACCGCCTGACGGCCACGACTCCACCTGCGCCGTGCCATGAACCGGCGCGCCCGAGCGCCCGCCACCGTCCTCGCGCGCATCGCCAGTGCGGCACTCCTCGGCCTCGCGCCCGGCTGCGACGAAGCGCCGTGCGGCGGTCGCGGCGTCATCTGCACGCTGGCGGGGACGGGCACAGCGGCGTTCGACGGTGACGGACGCGCGGCCACGGAGACGTCGCTCTACCTGCCGTCGGCCGTGCGGCTCGGGCCGGACGCGCGCGTCTACGTGATGGACTTCAACAACATGCGCCTGCGACGCATCGACGAGGACGGCCGCATGAGCACCGTCGTCGGCAATGGCGTGCACGCGATCGCGGCGGAGGGTGCGCTCGCGAAGAACACGCCGCTCGAGAACCCGATCGACTTTCGCTTCGCGAGCGACGGCGCGCTCGTGTTCGTCTCGTACCATGATCCGCGCGTGTTCCGGCTCGACGCCAAAGACAGGGTCGTTGTGCTCGCGGGCAGCGACGTTCCCGGCGACGACGGCGACGGCGGCCCCGCGCTCGACGCGCATTTCGACGAGCTGACCGCGCTGGCGCTCGGAGCGAACGGCGAAGTGTACGTGAGCGACGAGAAGCGCCATCGCGTGCGCGTCGTCGTGGATGGCCTCGTCCAGGCCCTCGCGGGCACAGGTGAGCCGGGCTATGCCGGCGACGGCGGCCCGGCTGTCGCCGCGAAGTTGCGCGAGCCGAGCGGCGTCACGCTCGACACAGACGGCGCGCTCCTCATCGCCGACACCGGCAACCACGTGGTGCGCCGCGTCGATGGGGCGGGCAACATCACCACCGTCGCAGGCACCGGCACGCGCGGCCTCGCCGGCGACGCGGGCCCCGCCATCCTCGCCTCGCTCGACTCGCCGCGCGCCATCGCCGTCGACGAGCGCGGCAACATTTATGTGGCGGACTCGGGCAATCACCGCATCCGCAAGATCGCGAGCGACGGCGCCATCACCACGATCGCGGGGACGGGCGCAGGCTACGCGGGCGAGGGCGAGCTTGCGACGGAGGCCGAGCTCCGAGGGCCGCGCGGGCTCGAAATCACCGCCGACCGCATCTTCTTCGCCGACCAGAAGAACCACGCCGCGCGCGTCATCTACCGCACCGACTGACACGGCGGCCGCCGCTGCGCGCTAGCTGCGGACGCTGTGTTGATCCGCTAGCGAAGCTCTGATTCGCGACCCTCGCTACGGTGCGTCGGGTTGAAATACGACCGGGCTCGACGGCGCGCCCTCGTTGACCGAGCCGTGGCCGACCCAGACGACGTACGACGGATCGACGACGCCATCGAGCGCCACCGCGACCTCGAGCAGCGCGCCCGGCGCCGCGAAGATCTCGATCGCGTCGCTGTCGTAGTCGGTCTCTGCGTAGAACGAGAGCGTCCCATCCTTGAAGACGTCGACGTGATCGTACGGCTCGAGCTCGATGCCATCGACCGCGTCGATGCGTCCGAACGAGGCGACGTCGATCTGAAACGCGCAGCCGTGACCGGTGAGCGCCGTGTCGCAGCTGGTCCAGAGCCGCCACACGCCGCCGCGCGCATATTCCACGAACAAGCCCGCGCCGGAGCCGAGCTCGGTCGAGAGTGTCTCGTCGGAGGAGATGGCCGTGTAGTACGCCGTGTCGCGCACGACGTGGCCGTCGTCGTGCCCGCCCTCGACGAAGCAGCCGCTCGCGCCGAGCATCCCGAGAACGGCCGAGAGGAGCGAACGTGTGACGCGCATGGGGGCAGGAATCAGTCTATCGAAAGCCATCGTCCGTTTCCGCCTTCTTCGCCGAACCGTAGAACATTGCCACGCGCGCCGCGCCGAGCGCGCGTTACCGAGCCAGCGTCAGCGCTCCCGCGAGCCGTCACTTCGTGACGATTGCCCCTTCGACGAGGAGCGACTCGGTGCGCGGCTCGGCGAGGTGGCGCGACTCGACGACGTGCTCCGCGAGGGCGAGCTCGCATGAGGAGCGCCACGGGAGGGCGAGGACGCGTAGGGAGCAGCGCGACGGCCCTGGCTGGAAGGTGCCATTGCCGGTCGCGATCGAACCTCGTGACTCGGACCCGCTTGGCGCGAGTAGCCGTGCGGCGCGCCGTGCGACTCGACCGGGCGGCGCTCGTACCCGCCCCATGC
>SYFR01000435.1 GCA_005800325.1 Myxococcales bacterium
AGCTGCGGGTGGCGCAAGGCGAGCCGTTGCCGCTCACCCAAGAGCAGATTTCCCTCACGGGCCACGCGATCGAGGCGCGCCTCTATGCCGAGGCACCCGAGCTCGGCTTCTTGCCCCAGACCGGACGTGTGTTGACCTGGCGACCAGCAAGCGCGGTGCGCGTCGACCACGCGCTCGCCGACGGCATGCTCGTCTCGCCGCACTACGATCCGATGCTCGCCAAGATCATCGCGCACGGAGCCACGCGCGACGACGCGCGGCGCACACTCGCGATGGCGCTTCGCGAGACGTTGCTCTTCGGCGTGTCGACCAACAAGACCATGCTGATGAACGCCTGCAACCACGAGGCGTTCGCCGACGGCCGCGCGACGACGGCGTTTCTCGCGCGCGAGTTCAAGGACGATCCTTCGCTCTCGGCCGCGGCCCCGCGCCCGCGTTGCTTCGCCCTCGCCGCCGTCATCGTCTGCTTCGAGGGGGCTCGCTCGCTCGGCCTCGATGCGTCGCTCGTCGGGTGGCGCAGCGGCGGACCCGCGCCCACCACGATCAAGCTGAGAGACCGCGAGCACGAGCGCACGCTGCACCTCTCCCGCACGCGAGGCGCGCCCGGAGGTCATCACTTCGCCGTGACGCTCCTCGGAGGCGACGCGCCCGCGACGGCCGAGCTCGTGATCTCGCGCTACGACGAGGGCTGCCTCACGGTCGTCAATGGGGGGGTCAGCCTGCGCGTGCCCTTCGCGGTCGCGAGGGGCGGCACCGACTCCGCGCCGCTCGAGCGCGTCTGGTTCGATTTCGAGGGCCGCGTCTTCGCGTTCGACGACATCACGCATCGCCCCGCCCGCCGTGACGAGCGCGGCTCGGGACAGCTCATGGCGCCGCTCGACGGCGCGGTCGTCGAGGTGCGCGTCGCGGCCGGAGACGCCGTCACGCGGGGCCAGCTGCTCGTCGTCGTCGAGGCGATGAAGATGCAACACCCCATCGTCGCCGACACGAGCGGCACGCTCACGAAGCTCTACGTCACGCGCGGCGAACAGGTCCGCATGCGCCAGCTGCTCGCCGAAATCTCCGCCGAAGGAGGCGCCTGATGCAGCCGCTCGTGAGCACCGTCGACGTGTCCGGCGAGGAGTTTCGCAAGAACCGCGAGTCCATGGAGGCGTATGTCGCGCGCGTCCGCGGTGTGGAGCAGAAGCAGCTCGCCACCGAGCTTGCCCACGCCGATCGCGCGCGCGAGCGCGGGAAGCTCCTGCCACGGGAGCGCCTCGGCCTCTTGCTCGATCCGGGCGCGCCGTTCCTCGAGCTCGCGTCGATCGCCGGCTACGGCATGTTCGACGACTCGGACGGCAGCCTCTCGGGCGGCAAGCTCATCGCCGGAGTCGGCTACGTCGCGCGCCGGCGGTGCCTCGTCATCGTGTGGAACTACGCGATCGAGGGCGGGACCATCGACTCGGTCAACGTGAAGAAGATGGCGCGGCTGCAAGAGATCGCGTTCACGACGGGCCTGCCCATCGTGAGCTTGCACGAGAGCGGCGGCGGCAACCTCGCGAAGACCTCGGCGATGAGCGATCCGTGGGGCGCCGCGCTCTTCGTCGAGGGCGGCCGCGTCTATTGCAACCAGGCGCGCCTCAGCGCCGCGGGCGTCCCGCAGATCACGGTGTCGCACGGCAACGCCACCGCGGGCGGCGCCTACCAGGTTGCGCTGAGCGATCACATCGTGCTCGTGCGCAACCAGACGCAGCTCTTCCTCGCGGGGCCGCCGCTGCTCAAGGCGGGCACGGGAGAGGACGCCACGGCAGAAGAGCTCGGCGGCGCGGAGCTCCACGCGATGACCTCGGGCACGGGCGAGCACCTCGCCGAGGACGACGCCGACGCGATCCGCATCGCGCGCGACCTCGTGGCAGAGCTCCCCCGCGAGCCGCGCATCGTGCGCGACGCCGCCGCCGTCGACGAGCCGCTCCACTCGCCCGACGAGCTCATCGGGATCTTCCCCGAAGACCGGCGCCGCGCGCTCCGCTCGCAAGAGATCATCCTCCGCATCGTCGACGGCTCGCGCTTCGACGAGCACTCGGCCTCGCTCGAGCCGGGCACCGTGTGCGGCATGGCGAAGCTCGGCGGGATCGTCGTCGGCATCGTCGCGAACAACGGGCCGATCACGCCGGCCGGGGCGAACAAGGCCTCGCAGTTCATCGAGCTCTGCGAGCTGAAGGGCGCGCCGCTCGTGTTCCTGCAGAACACCACCGGGTTTCTGGTCGGGACGGCGGTCGAGCGCGCGGGCCAGGTCAAGCACTCCGCCAAGCTCATCCAGCACGTCGCCAATGCGCGCGTGCCGCGGGTAACGCTCCTCGTCGGCAATGCCTATGGAGCGGGCAATTACGCGATGTCGAGCCGCGCGCTCGCGCCCGACTTCGTGATGAGCTGGCCCTCCGCGCGCCAGGCCCTCATGGGCGGCGCCCAAGCCGGCAAGGTCATGCAGATCGTGACCGAGAAAAAGCTCGCGCGCAGCGGACGCGCCCTCGACGAGAAGGCGCAAGAGAAGCTCGCGTCGCAGGCGCAGATGATCGAGCTGGCACTCGAGATGATCAGCGAGTCGATGTACACGAGCGCGCGCCTGATGGACGACGGCATCAT
>SYFR01000006.1 GCA_005800325.1 Myxococcales bacterium
GCGGGCACGACCGCGAGCGCCGCGAACACGCCCGCCGTCTCGAGCGCAGCGCAGGCGTGGTGCAGCAGCCGCAGGGCGACCCCGGCGCGCGGCATCGGCACGCGAATCGCAATCACGAGCGCGTGAACGAGCGCCGTCGGGATCGCCCCGAGCAACGTCCCGACGACGACGACGCGAGCGCGCGGCACGCACGCGCCGAGCGCAGCAAAACGCCGCGATTTCTGCGGAACGCGCGGGCCGACCCCGTTCATTCGGGCTATCGTCCTCGGGATGCCGCGCCACAACAAGCTCCTCGTCCTCGTCACCGGCGAGCCCGTCGAGCGCGTGCGCGAGCGCCACGGCGACTTCGTGGCCATCGTGCACCGTGCGATCGCCGCGGCGTGGCCGTACCGGATCGACGCCGTCGACGCGCGCCAGGACGACTCGCTCGAGGCCGCGAGCGCAGATGCCGACGCCATCGTCATCACCGGCTCGGCCGCCAATGTGCATCACGGCGAGCCGTGGATGCTCCGCGCACAAGAGTTCCTTCGCGCCGAGCACGCGCGCGGCACTCCGATCCTCGGCCTCTGCTTCGGACACCAGCTCCTCGCGCAGGCCCTCGGCGGCGAGGTCACCCCGAACCCGAGGGGCCGCGAGCTCAGCACCGTGACGATCGAGCGCCTCGAGGCCGACCCGCTCTTCGATGGCATCGAGCCGCGATTCTCGGCAAACGCGTGCCACCTCGACACGGTGGCGAGATTGCCGGACGCGGCGCGGGTGCTCGCGCGCTCTCCGCTCGACGACCACCAGGTCCTGCGTTTCTCGGAGCGATGCTACGGGGTCCAGTTCCACCCGGAGTTCGACGGCGCCGTGATGCGTGGCTACGTCGAGGCGCGCAGCGAGCAGGCACGCGCAGAGGGCCTCGATCCCGACCACCTGGCGCGCGTCGCGAGCGACACGCCGGCTGGCCCGCGCATCCTCGCCAACTTCATCAGGACCTGCGTCGGCTGATGGCTTCGTCGCGCGCGCCCTTGGGATTCCTGCTCGCGGGCACGCTCACGCTCGGCTGCGCCACGACCGTCGCCCCGCCCTCCGCACCGGAGTCCCGGCGCCCGACCGCGGCCACCGTCACGCCCGCGAACCCAGCCGGCGACGCGCTCGCGCCGGAGGACGCCGCCCTCACGCGTCTGCTCGAGGCGCCGCGCGGCAAGCGCACCGATCGCTTCCGCACGCTGGCATTTCATCTTCCGGACAGCGAAAAATGGAAGCGCGTGCGCATCTTCGGAAACCCAGCACGAACGACCCACCGCTACGGCGACGATCACTTCGCGGTGCAAGTCGTCGAGTACGCCGAGGCTGAGGACGACGCACCCCAGAGCTGCCTCGAGCACTTCTCGAGCCGCGTCACGACCGTCGCCGATGCGTTCGCGCTCGAGCTCGCGCCGTTCGAGCGAGGCCTCGCCCGCCACGCTCGCGGCGTCGAGTCGATCGACTGGAAACAACGCGAAGCCGGGGAGGCGCGCCGCGCCGAAGAGCGACGACGCGCGCGCGAGCAGCGGCGCAAAGAGCAGAGCGCGCCGCCGCCCAAGAAGGTCCGCATTCTTCCCACGACGCCGATCGTGCCCCGGCCGGCGGGCCTCGACGCGCTCCTCGAGAGAGGGCACTCGGAGCTGCGCGCCTGGTGGTACGCACCCGAGCCGCGGGGGTTGCCCGCCGCGACACCGCCCGCAAAAAAGCCCAGTTTTGCGCGGCGCGCCCATGCAGCGACCGAGCCCGAGCTCGGCTGGGCAGAGATGCCGTACCTTCGCACCAGCGGCACCTTCGCGACGCTGCTCAACGATGACACCTACGTGGGTGCCGCGGTGGCGTACCGCTCGTGGGCGGGCACGTGCCTCATCCAAGGGTTCGCCGTGCGCGTGGGCACCGACGAGGCGCTCGCCAAGCGCGTGGTCGATCGCTGGCTCACCGAGCTCGCGCCGCTGCTCTCCTGGAGCACGCGCCTGCGCGCGCGCCCGCCGATCGAGAACCGCTGACGGCCGCGTCGCTCCCCCCGATGACGACGCACGCCGGCGTTCGGGTTCGCCACACTATGACCCCCCGTGTCACAGCTCGGCCGCGACGCGCGACAGCGCATACAGGAGCACGGCCGCGAGCCAGCACCACTCGGAGCGCCGCCACTTGTTCGTCGCGGCCCAGTAGGGAGCGAGCGGCGGCACGAGCAGCGCAAGCGGCGCCCGGTAGCGTGGCTCGCGAGCGCCGAGCCGCACGACGATGACGACGTGCGCCGTCACGAGCGTCGCGAACGACACGAGCAAGCAGCCAAGGATCGCCGCGTCACGCACGCGCGGAGCCTACTCCGAAGGCGCGTCGCAGTGACCCCTCGCGTGTGGCGGTGTGTTGCAGCCGTGAAGGTTGCGTGCCTGCGCGCGCGGCGAAGGCGCTCGGCCGCAGGGAGCGCCCTCGGGCGAGTGGGGCCGCGACCGCCGGAAACGCCCGCAAAATGCGCTCGAGAGCCCCACGATTCGGGCTAAGCTGCCGCCCCCCGTGCGACGCTCGAATCCCCGCCGATTCTCCCTGCCCCTCGGCCTCGTGAGCGGAGCTGTCGTCGCGGGCGCGCTCGGCATGGCGCTGCGCGCACCGGCCGACGAGAAGTTCCTCAAGGTCGAGGACATCAAGCCGGGCATGAAGGGCCACGGCCTCACCGTGTTTCAGGGCGCGCGCCCGGAGCGGTTCGACGTCGAGATCGTGGGCACGCTGCACAACTTTCGCCCACGCCAGGATCTCATCCTCATCAAGGCGAAGCACCCACGCATCGACGTGGCGCGCACCGTCGCCGGCATGAGCGGCAGCCCCATCTACATCGACGGCAAGATGATCGGCGCCTACGCCTACGGCTGGATGTTCAACGTCGAGCCGATCGCGGGAGTGACGCCGATCCACGACATGCTCGCCGACCTGCGCCGCCCGCTGCCCACCGCGATTTCTCCGGGCGCCGGCAAGGCTCCGCTCCCGGGTCCCGGTGCGCGCGGTGCCGCGACGCAGGGTGCCGCGACGCAGGGTGCCGCGACGCAGGGTGCCGCGACGCGGGATGCCAGGACTCAGGGCGACGCCGGAGAGCAGCGCGGTGCGAGCCGCTCGCCTTGGCTCGATCACCCAAGCCGCTTCGCCGCGAGCCCGCTCGACTACGATCTGCGCGCGCACGCGGACCAGATCGCCTCGCTGAGCGCGGGCACGCTCGCGCCCCCGCACGGCACCTCGCTCGCGCCGGCGAGCACCGACCTCATCGTCGCCGGCCTCGGCGCACGTTCGCGAAAGCTCGCGGCCGAACTCTTCGAGCCCATGGGCATGACCGTGCTCGAGGGCGGCGGCACGGGACAAGGCACGGTCGCTGCGGGCGATCCGACGCGCTTCGTCGACGGCGGCGTCATCACGGTGCCGCTCCTGTCGGGCGACGTGTCGATGAGCGGGCTCGGCACCGTCACCTACGTCGAGGGCGACAAGCTCGTCGCCTTCGGCCACCCGATGATGCAGGGCGGCGCCTCGCACTTTCCGACCGCGCTCGGCACCGTGCACTGGGTGCTCGCGACGCAGAACCGCAGCTTCAAGATCGGCGAGCCTACCTTGCGCCTCGGCACGCTGGTCAACGATCGGCAAGCGTCGATCGTCGTCGACATGTCGCAGCGCGCGCCGACCTTTCCCATCGTCGTCGACGTGACCGGCGCGCCGGGAGCGCCGCACACCCACTGGACGCTGGAGGCCTCGAACGATCAGTTCCTCGCGCCCGGGATCGCGGCGATGGGGATCGGCTCGGCGCTCGAGACCACCGCGGGCGAGCGCAACGACAGCACCTGGCGCGCCACCAGCAAGTTGCACGTCAAAGGCCACGGCGTGCTCACCGTCGAGGACTTCGGCACGGGCGCGCAGTCGCCCATCGGCCCGGCGGACTTCGCTCGCTCACGCCTCGTGCGCGCGCTCGGGGCGCTGCTCAACAACCCCTGGGAGGTCGGCGGCATCGAGCGCATCGAGACCAAGGTCGACTTCGTCATGCGGCGCGACATCGTGACGCTGCGCGGCGTGAAGGTGCTCGATCCCGAGGTCGACGCCGGCGAGACGGCGCGCGTGCGGCTGACGCTCGCGAGCCACCTTGGGCCCGAGCGCACCGAGCTCCTCGAGATCCCGATGGCCAAGACGCTCGCCGGCCAGACCGTGCGCGTGCAGCTGCGCCCCGCGTACCTCGTCGATCGCACCGTCCCCGCGCCGGAGAACTACAACGACCTCGTGCGCGTGCTCGCCCGGATGGACTTTCCGGCCGAGGCCATCGTCGCGAGCTACGACCTGCCGAACGAAGCCACGGCGGCGTTCCGCGGCAAGCTCGCGAACCGAATGCCACCGGGGATGGTCGACATGCTCCGCTCGAGCGGCGACACGATCGCGCCCGAGCTCTTCTCCGCCCAGCGGCAGCACATCCACGCGATCCGCGGATTTTTAATCGGCGACGACACAGTTGAAATCAAGGTCCGCGCGCGGCTCGACTAGGCGCTGCTTACCCGACTCTCGATGCCCACCATGAACTCGAAGCTCGTTGCTCCCCTCCTCGGCGCCGCGCTCGCCCTCTTCGGCGCCGCACCCGCACTCGCGGTCGGCACCCGCACGTTCGTGCTCGACACGCTCGACTCCTTCAAAGGCGGCGAGCTCAAGGGGGTCGCGGTCGGCTCCGACGGCACCGTGCGCGCCGGCCTCAGCCTCGCGAATCTCCCCATCATCGAGGCGACGACCGCGTGGGACTCGCTGCTCTTGAGCGACGGCAGCGTCCTCATCGGCACGGGGCCGACGGGCCGCGTTCACCGCATCAAGGACGGCAAGGCGACCCTCGTCGCCGAGACCGACGCGCTCGGCGTGAGCACGCTCGTGCTCGGCTTCGACGGGCTGGCATTCGCGGGGAGCTTCCCGGACGGGAAGATCTTCAAGCTCGCGCCCGACACGAAGGACGCGAAGAAGCTCGAGCCGTGGGTCACCTTGCCCGAGACCGAGGACGTGTGGGAGCTCGCGTACGACGCGAAAAACAAGGCGCTCTACGCCGCGACGGGTCCCGAGGGGCGCCTCTATCGGATCGACGCGGCCGGCAAGGCCGAGGTCTACTTCGACAGCGAAGAGTCCCATCTCGTGAGCGTCGCGGTCGCCACCGATGGCAAGGTCTACGCCGGCTCGAGCGGCAAGGCGCTGCTCTACGAGATCACCGCCGTCGGTCGGGCGCGCGTGGTCCACGATTTCGAGGGCGACGACGTACGCGCGATCGCCATCGCGCAGACCGGCGCGCATGCCGGCGCGATCTACGCCGTCGCCAACGACTACCGCGGCGCGCTCAAGCAGCTGCGTCCCCCGAAGCGTGCGCGGATGGCGCCGTCGCCGAGTGACGACAAGTCGATGAAGGCTGGCCACGGCAGGCTCGTGCGCTTCGGCAAGGACGGCGTGCTGGAGCGCCTGCTCGACGACGACGAGACCCATTTCGCGTCGCTCGCGCTCGACGCGGCGGGCGCGCCCTACGTCGGCACCGGCGCCGAGGGCCGCATCTACACGGTCGACGACAACCACGTGACGCGCCTCGTCGCGGACACCGAAGAGCGGCAGATCACGGCCATCCTCCTCGGCGAAAAGAGCCGACACGTCATCGGCAGCGATCCGCTCGTCTACCATGACGTCACGGGTCAGGGTGGCGAGGCCGCCGTGTGGACGAGCAAGGTCCTCGACGCGGGGCTTCGCGCCCACTTCGGGCTGCTCGACCTCACCGCCGACGGGCAGCTCGAGATCGAGACGCGCTCCGGCAACACCGATCCGCCCGACGCCACCTGGAGCGAGTGGTCGAAGCCCCTCGCGACGAGCGGCAAGCTCGAGAGCCCGGCGGCGCGCTTCCTCCAGCTTCGGGCGCGTTTTGCGCGCGATCCGAGCGCCGTGCTGCGCGGGCTCCGCGTCGCGTTCGTGACCGACAACGCGCGCGCCGTCTTGACCGAGGTCGCGGCCGGCGAGAAGGACACCGACACCGGCAGCGCGTCCGTACCCGCGTCCGGCGCGCAGCCGAGCGAGCCGTCGAGCAAGCTCCGCCTGCAATGGAAGCTCGACAACCCCGATAGCGACGAGCTGCGGTTTCGCCTCTTCTTCCGCGGCGACAAGAGCCCGCGCTGGACCAGCCTGCTCGAGCCGCGCGAGGTGCTCACGAAGCGCGAGTACACCTGGGAGACGGCGGGGCTTCCCGAGGGCCGCTACCGCGTGCGCGTCGACGCGACCGACGAGCTCGCGAACGCGCCCGGGCAAGCGACGCAGCACAGCCTCGAGTCGCAGGTGGTCCTGGTCGACAACACGCCGCCGCGCCTCGAGAAGCTCTCGCTGAAGGGCAGCCGACTCGCCGGCCGCGCGACCGACGGCGTCGGCCCCATCCAGCGCGTCGAGCTCGCGCTCGTGGGCGACAACGCGTGGTATCCGCTGGTGCCGACCGACGGCGTGTTCGACGAGGCGACCGAGGACTTCGACCTCGACGTGAGCCAGGTCATCACGACCGGGCCGGACGTGTTCGTCGTCGTGCGCGCCTACGACGCCGCGGGCAACCGCATCAACGCGACGGTCCCGCGCCAGCCGTGAGCGCCAGGCGTGAGCGCCAGCCGTGAGCGCCAGCCGTGAGCGCCAGCCGTAAGCGCCAGCCGTAAGCGCCAGCCGTAAGCGCCAGCCGTAAGCGGCACGTCGGCGCCGGCCGCGAGCCGCCGCTCGGCCCCATGACATTGCCGTCGCGGTTTTACGCCGCGGGCGCGGCGAGCGACCGCAATCGAGCGCCATTTCGCGGGCACGTTTCGTGAATAGTTCACCGCGACCTGCTACTTTCCAGGAGTCTCGCTTGCCTTTCTCGTCCATGTCTCGCCTTCGCACGCTTCAGCTCGGCCTGATCGTCGCCGCGTCTGTCCTTCCCGGCGCGACGCTCCTCGGCGCCTGCGGCATGGCCAGTGAGGCGTCGACGCTCGCGCTCGGCGCGACCGGCGGCGCGGAATCGCCCGACGGCACCGGCGGCGGCGCGACCGGCGACGGAGTCGGCGGCTCGCAGAACATCGACTACACCGTCAGCGATGGCGGCGGGGCCGCGGGCGCCGCGCCGTCTCATCTCGGCTGCGGCACCGGCTGCATCCCGAGCACCGGCACGGAGAGCTCGTGCACCCTCGGCGAGGGCGGCGGCGAGGGCGGCGGCGGCGGCACGGCCACCGGCTCGTGCAAGCTCATCGTGAACAACGAGGGCGTCACCGGCGAGTGCACTTCCGACGGCGCCTCCGCGGACGGCGAGCCGTGCTTGACGGCGACGGACTGCGCCGCGGGCTTCGGCTGCGTCGAGAGCGGAACGTGCCGCGCCTATTGCTGCGGCGATCCCGAGGCTTGCCCCGGCGGTAGCTATTGTGCCGAGCGCCCCATCGTCGCGAAGGACGTCAGCTCGCCGATCATCACCGTGCCGAGCTTGCCGGTGTGCGCTCCGGTCGAGCCGTGCACGCTGCTCGACGACACGACCTGCAGCACGCCCGGCGACGCCTGCACGATCGTGCGCCTCGACGGCACGACGAGCTGCGTCGCGCCCGGGGCGGGGCTCCTCGACGAAGCGTGCCCGTGCGCCGCCGGATTCTTCTGCGCCGCGGACGCCACCTGCGAGAAGCTCTGCCGCACCGACCGCCCCGGCGACTGCCCGCCCGCCTTTCAGTGCAGCGGCGGCAGCAAGCAGTTCCCGAGCGGCTTCGGCGTCTGCGTGAAGCTCTGAGCTCCGTCGAGCCTGAGCCCTGCAGCCCAGAAGAAGCTCGGCGCCCCCGCAAAAAGCACGGCGGCCCGCAACAAGCTCGGCGCCCCGCAACAAGCTCGGCGCCCCGCAACAAGCTCGGCGCCCCGCAACAAGCTCGGCGCCCC
>SYFR01000045.1 GCA_005800325.1 Myxococcales bacterium
GAGGATCGAGCCGAGCGTCTGCGACAGCTCGGCGCACTGCGCGTGTTGCAGGGGCAGCACGTTGATGCCTCCCTCGGTCGCGCTCGGCGCGTCGATGCGCTTGATGAGCTCGAGCAGGCGCAGGTAGTCGCTCTCGGTCGCGACGATGATGAGCTGATTGTTGCGCTCGTCGCTGAAGATGCGCGCGCGGCCCTGGCCGGCGTCGAGCAGCTCGCCGAGCTTGCTGGCGAGATCTGCCGCGGCGATGTGGTGCACCGGCTGCATCCAGATCTGCTCGCCTGCGCCGCCCGCGTCGAGCTCTTCGACGACGCGCAGCATCCGTAGGATGTTCGTGCCCGTGTCGGTGATGATGAGCAGGTTGCTCGGCGCGTAGACGGTGATGTCCGCCTCTTTGCTCTTGAGCTTCGACAGCACGTTCGACGCCTCGGTCGCGTCGACGTGCTTGAGGCGGTAGAGCCGCGTGACGTAGCGATCGACGTCGGGCACGGGGGTCGCGGTGCCGAGGATCGGCGTCGTCTCCGACGTCACGCCTGCGGTCTCGACCACCTTGAGGTAGCGGCCGTGCGGGATCACCGTCAGGCCGTTCGTCTCGAGCACGGAGAGAAACGCCTCGTAGGCCTCGCCGGCCGTGACGGGCTTCGGCGACACGATGGTCGCCTTCATTCCAGGCCGGATTTTCCCGCCGAGAATGAAGCGCCGGCCAGTAAAATTGCTGATCGTCTCGACGAGCTGGAGCAGCTCGACGTCGCTCATGTTGATGTTCACGAGCGCGCCCGGCTTCGGCGGCTTGAACTCGATGTCGGGCGTTTTTCCCAACGCGCCCAGGCCCGGTGCACCCGTTCCGCCAACACCCGTTCCGCCAACACCCGTTCCGCCAACACCCGTTCCGCCAGCGCCCGTTTCGCCAGCGCCCGTTTCGCCAGCGCCCGCGGCTCCGAGTCCCATCGCGCCAGCGCCGGGAATTCCTGCGCCCGACGGTCCCGCTCCCATCGCGCCCAGGGGGCCGCCTGCCGAGCCCTTGGGGGGCTGCGCGCCTGGCGGCAGGGGAGGCGGCGCGCCCGGGTTGTCCGGGGGGCCCGCCGGCACGGCTCCCGGTGGCAGCTGCGGTGCGGCCGGTCCGCCGGGGCCGGTGATGCGCGGCAGCGTGCGGAGCGGCGTGTCGCGTCGCGTGGGTTGCGCCGACGCCTCGTCGACGACCGCGAGCGAGCCCGTGGCTAGCGCACCCAAGAGGAGGCGGGGCAGCAGCCGGGCCGCGAAGCCACGTGCGCTCGTGTGCGCTCGTGGCCGTCGAAGGAGTGCGCTGGTTCTTCGCGTCGGGGTCATGGCTCGGTCGGGTCGGTCGCAGGCTCAATCGCCGCGTGGGGCGAACGAAGAATCTCGGGCGTGCCTCGAAACCAGGGAACCGCGTGAATCGCGATCGCCGTCGCTTCGGTCGATGCGGGGAGCTAGTCGGGAACGGACTCGAGCCCGCGGGAGGGGGAGTCGTTAGCACGGAGGCGGCCCGTCTTGGAGCCCTGCTTGAGGCGCGCTCGCGAAGGCTTCGATTTCGCGTCGCCGCTCGGCTCGCTGTCGTCGCCCTCGCCGCTGCCGGGCAACTGCGTGCCGGGCGCCAGCGTGCCGGGCGGCTGGCCTCCACGCGCCGCGCCGCCGGCCGGCTTCGGGGAGAGGGCCTCGACGAGGCTTACCGAGACGAACCCGAGGAGCGCCGAGAGCACCAGCGCGCCGCCACCGAACGCTGCCACGTACAGCATCGTCCGGGCGAAGAGCCCTGCGCGCGGGCGGCCCGCGAACTTGTCCGAGAGAGTCATCGAGCGCGCGCGCCTACTGGATGTTGAAGTCGATCGTCATCGGCGCGTTGCCGCGCGAAATTTTTACCTTCAGCGCGTCCGCGGTGCGCAGGCGCCCGTAGGCCTCGAGCGCCTTCTGCGGATCGCTCATGTCAAAGCCGTTGATCGCCTCGAGCCGGTCGCCGTTCTTCAGACCGAGCGTGTGAAGCAGCGAGCCCGTGCGCACGCCGAACAGGCGCACGCCGAGCACCTTGTCGCCCTGCTTGTCGGGCACGACGCGCGCGGACCGCATCAGCTCCGCCTGATTCTCGAGGATCTCGTCGACGACGCTGCGCTCGATGTTGAACTCGGTGTCGCTCACCTTGTGGATCTTTGCGGCGAGCTCCGGCGGCAGGGTCGACCCGCGTCCGCCTCGCCGCGGTGGGGTCGCTTCACCCTCGCCCGATGCGCGCGTGGTCGGGGCAGCGCCTTGGCCCTTGTCGCCGAGCTTCAGCTGGCACTGCTTGCTGCCGTCATCGAGCCACACGCGGTTGTACGAAAATGCCCGCAAGGTGTGGCCGCCCACGGTGTCGCCGCTGCGTCGCAGCTGCGTCGTCGCGCCCTCTTGGATCGCCGCGAAGGACCACGCCGGATCTTCCGAGGCCGAGATCAACATCACGCGCCCGAAGCCGCAGCTCGGAGCGTCTTCCGAGTAGTCGCCGAGGACCGTGGGCTCCGGCGCCTCGGCCTCCGCCGTTGCGGACGGGGCCGCCTTCGTGCCGTCGAGCGGCCCGGTCTTCGAGTCGAACACGTTGCGCGCGAGGATCGGAGCGCCGCTCGCGTCTTTGCGATCGAGCGAGTGGGCCTTGGTGCTCTTCGTTGTCGCGGCGGGGGCGCCGTCGCTCACGACCGCCCCGATGAGCTTGCCGACGCCGGCGGCCTGAAACAGCGCCGCGAGCGCGACGAGCCCGCCGACCAAGAGGCCGTACCAGCGCTTCAGTTGGCCGTCGATTCCCATGGGTTCGAGCTCTCGTGAGCGACGCTCAATTCCGCAATAGCACCAACGAGCCGCTGGCTCACCTGTCCGCTGTCACAGGAACCTCGCGCGTGGCGCGATTCTTCCCGGTCGCCGGGCCCAAACGCCGATTGCTGGCGGCTCGATTCAGGTGAAGCGCGGCACGAGAGCGAGTATGCCGAGCACAGAACCATGGGAGTCGAGCGCACGAGGCCGAGCACGACGGCGATCCTTCTCGTCGACGTGCAAGAGAAGCTGGTCCCCACGATCCCCGTCGAGGCGATGGCCGACCTCTCGCGCGCGGCCCGCATCTTGTTCGGTGCCGCGAGAGAGCTGGGCGCGCCGGTGCTCGTCACCGAGCAATACCCGAAGGGCCTGGGCCCGACCATCGAGCCCCTGCGCGACCTCTACGCTCCGCTCCATGTGAAGCCGATCGAGAAGCTGGCCTTCTCCGCATGCGCCGATCCGGCCTTCATCGACGCGCTCAAGGCGACGGGCTGCGACGCCGCGATCGTCCTCGGGATGGAGACGCACATCTGCGTGTTTCAGACCGTGCGGGATCTCGTGGCGCGCGGGCTGCGCGTCGACGTCGCGGTCGACGGGGTCGCCTCCCGCCGCGACGACCACAAGCGGGTCGGCCTCGACCTGTGCCAGCGGGCCGGCGCCGGCCTCACGACCGCCGAGACCGTCCTCTTCGACTGGATGGTGCAGTCGGGCACCGAGACGTTCCGCTCGCTCTCCAAGCTCGTGCGCTAGTGGGGCGAACGAGCCGCGCGCCGCGACGGGCCGCTACTCGTTGAGGCACCCGCTATTCGTTGAGGCACCCGCTATTCGATCAGGCACCCGCTACTCGTTGAGGCACCCGCTATTCGTTGAGGCAAAGGGCCGAGCAGCCGTCGCCGCCCACGGTGTTGCCGTCGTCGCACGTCTCGGCCGCGAGGACCATGTTGTTGCCGCACTGGTCGAGCTCGAGATCGGCGCGATAGGCGAAGGTCGGCTTGCCGAAGGTGCTCCGCGCGATCTTGAGGAAGTGCACGCCGGCGGCGAGCCCCGTCACCTCCACGCGCGGACAGCGCCCGTCGTAGTCGTCGTTCATCGCGAGCAGCGCCTGGCTCGGCCCGTAGATGGTCGCGACCGGGTCCATCGTCCCCATGCCGCAGGCGCCGTTGCCGTGATCTTTGACCTGAACGACGGCGCTGTAGTTCGGCCCGGGCACGTTGAACGCGAGGTAGTCGACGTCGTTCGTCGGATCGATCTCACCGTGAAACGAAGAGCCGAGCATCAGGTCGGCCTTGGCGAATGAGCCGTTGTCGGCGTCCTCGCTCGACTCGAGCTTGCACAGATCGCTGCAGCCGTCGCCCTTGTCCGGGTTGCCGTCTTCGCACTCCTCGACCGGATCGAGCAAGCCGTCGCCGCAGTCGATCTCGCGACTCTTGGCATAGAGGTAGTACTTGCCCGACATCATCGCGCCGTACCCCTCGACCACGATGTACACGTCCGTCTTGTCGGGAATGGCGACGCTGACGAACTCGAAGGCCGGCGTTCCGAGGCTGTCGATCGCCTGCTCGCTGCAGCCGAACTGCGTCGTCGCGTCGCTGCACTTCTGCCGGATCGACAGCGTGACGTCGACCTCGTCGGCGGACAGCTGCACGTCGAGCATGCCGTTCTTTACCGTCGTGATCTTGTAGACGGCCGCCGGGCCGTTCTTCGAGCCGCAGCTCGCTCCCTGCGCCATCGGCACGTGCCCGGTGTTGTCGAACTCGAGGAACTCGGTCGGATCCGCGATCACGTTCGGGCTCGCGCACGGATCCTTGCACGCGACCTCGCAGTCCGAGTCGTCGCAGTCGGTCGCCGTGTCGCCGTCGTCGTCGAGGCCGTTGTAGCAGTCCTCGGGCCCGGTCGCGCCGCCGCCCGCGCCGC
>SYFR01000436.1 GCA_005800325.1 Myxococcales bacterium
GCCCGACCACCGGATCGAGCTTTTTGCTGCGGGCGGCGCCGGTCATGTCGCGGCAGAACTTCTCGAGCGCTTGAAACTTCGACTCGGGCTCCCGATCGGTGACGCGCTGCGTCCCGCGCACCGCCACGAGCGCGGCGAGCAGCGGGTCGAGGCTCACGCCCGCGCGCGCGAGCGCCGCCTGGATTTCACGGTCATGGCGCGCGCCGGCCAGGAGCAGGTGCTCCGTCGAGATGAAGTCGTCCTTCATCCGCTTGGCCTCGTCCTCGGCGCCCTGAAGCAGCGTGAGCCCGCGCGTCGACAGCCGCGGCTCGGCCCCGCCGCTCACCTGCGGAAAGGTCGCGATGCGCTGGTCGAGCGCAGCGAGGAACGCCGCTCGATCGCCGCCGGCCTTCGCGAACAGCGGCGCGACGACCCCGTCCTCTTGCATCGTCGCCGCGCGCACGAGGTGCTCGGGGTGAACCTCGGGATTGCCCCGCCGACTCGCGCCGTCGACCGCCCCTTTCACGGCGGCCTGCGTCTTGTGGGTCATCTTGTCGATCGTCATCGCTCACGCACCTCTCCCGCCGCGCCGACGTCGGGCCCGCGGGTACGGAGCGCACACCGCGGGGCCATTTCGCGGCAACAGTAATCATCGAACCCGGTGAGGCAAACGAACCTCGCGAGCCGCGCTGCGACGCGCGATCCGAGTCACGCCGGCTCCGCCGCCGCGACGCGCCGGTGTAGAGCACCTGGTGCGCGCCGAAGCACAGGCCCGCGAGCCGCGCCGCCTCCTTCCTTCGAAGCCTCGCCAGTAACCGCTGGCCGCCGCACGAGCCGGCTGTAGCATCGCTCGATGCGCCCTTCTCGCCCCGTTCACGCGACGCTGCTCGCGTGTCTCGTCCTCTGGCTCTCCGCCGAGGCCGGCTGCGCCGCAGGCAGCGTGCCCCCGTCCCCGAGCTGCGGCGACGGCGTCGTCGATGCGGGCGAAGCGTGCGACGACGGCAACACGAACGGCGGCGACAGCTGCTCGGCGACCTGCGCGCTCGAAGAGGTCGCGGCCGTGTGCGGCGACGGCGTCGTCGATGCGGGCGAAGCGTGCGACGACGGCAACACGAACGGCGGCGACGGCTGCTCGGCGGCGTGCGCGGTCGAAGAGGTCACGGCGGTGTGCGGCGATGGCACCGCCGATGCCGGCGAGGCGTGCGACGACGGCAACATGCTCGCCTACGACGGCTGCGAGCCCGACTGTTCGCCGTCGCCCGACGAGGTCGTCTGCGCCGAGCTCGCCCCGCTAGCGACCGGCCGCTGCGAGGTCGCGCCCGGAAATGCGGGGGGCGCGCTCATCCTCGGCGACGTGCTCCTCGAGCACACGGTGCTTCGCGGCGGCGAGGTCGCCGTCGACGCGAGCGGCATGATCGTGTGCGCGGCATGCGACTGTAGCGACGAGGCGCAGGGGGCCCCGGTCGTGACGTGCCCGCAGGCGGTCATCAGCCCCGCGCTCGTCAACAGCCACGACCACATCACCTACGCGCACAACGTGCCGTACACCGACACGGGCGAGCGCTACGAGCACCGCCACGAGTGGCGCCGCGGCATGAACGGGCACGCGAAGATCCCCTCGCAAGGCGGCGCGTCGGACGACGCCATTCGCTGGGGCGAGCTGCGCTTCGTGATGAGCGGCGCGACCTCGACCGTGGGCTCGGGCAGCGCCACCGGGTTTCTGCGCAACCTCGACAAGACCGACCAAGAGGGCCTCGGTCAACCGCCGGCGCTCTACGACACGTTTCCGCTCGGCGACTCGAACGGGACCTTGCTCGCGGCCGGGTGCGGTTACCCCGGCATCGTCACGCCCGCAGAAATTGCCGACAAAGACGCGTTTTTTCCGCACGTCGCCGAGGGCGTCGACAGCCACGCGAAGAACGAGTTCCTGTGTCTGTCGTCGATGGCCGACGGCGGCGAGGACCTGCTCGGTGCCAAGAGCGCCTTCATTCACTCGGTCGGCCTCGGCGCGGTCGACTACGCGCGCATGAGCATGGAGGGCACGACCCTCGTGTGGTCGCCGCGCTCCAACGTGACCCTCTACGGCGACACCGCGATGGTGACGGCGGCCGCGCGCCTCGGCGTGCGCATCGCGCTCGGCACCGACTGGATGCCGACCGGCTCGATGAACATGCTGCGCGAGCTCCGCTGCGCGGACGAACTCAACGCCGTCTATTACGACGGACAGTTCAGCGCGCGCGAGCTCTGGCGGATGGCGACGCTCTCGGGCGCGGAGGCGGCGAGCGTCGACGACGTGCTCGGCAAGCTGCGCGCCGGCACCGTCGCGGACATCGCGATCTTCGACGCGAGCGTGCGCCCCGATCACCGCGCGGTCGTCGGCGCCGAAGCCGAGGACGTGGTCCTCGTCGTGCGCGGCGGCAAGCCCCTCTACGGCGACGCGGGCCTCATCGCGGCGCTGCGCGCGGACGGCGACGCGTGCGACGTGCTCGACGTGTGCGGCAGCGAGAAGCGCGTGTGCGCGAAGGACGAGACCGGGATCTCGCTCGCCGAGCTCGAGTCGAGCGGCGCCACCTACCCGCTCTACTTCTGCGACGCCCCCGACAACGAGCCGAGCTGCATCCCCTCGCGCCCCGCGAGCGTCGCGGGCTCGACGGTCTACGACGGCGTGCCCACGGTGACCGACGGCGACGGCGACGGCGTCCTCGACACGAGCGACGACTGCCCGTTCGTCTTCAACCCGGTGCGGCCCGTCGACGAGGGCAAGCAGCGCGACACCGACGGCGACGGCGACGGCGACGCGTGCGATCCGTGCCCGCTCGATCCGGCGAGCACCGAGTGCGCGGCGCTCGACCTCGCCGACACGGACGGCGACGGCGTGCTCGACGCGATGGATGGTTGTCCGATCGATTTCGACGCCGGGCAAGACGACGGCGACGGCGACAGCATCGGCGACGCCTGCGACGCGTGCCCCACCGTGCCGAACCCCGGCGGCGGCGCTTGCCCCTTCACCATCTACGAGATCAAGACCGGCCAGGCCGTGGGCCCGGTCGCCGTCACGAACGCACTCGTCACCGGGTGCGCGAACGCCGAGGGCTTCTTCTTGCAGCGCACGTCCTCCGATCCCGACTACCAGGGGCCCGAAAATTCCGGCATTTTCGTGTTCGACGGCACGACCCAGTGCGGCACGACGCTGACCGCGGGCGATCGCGTCGACGTGACGACCGCGTTGGTCACGAACTTCTACGGGCAGACCCAGCTCACGAAGCCGAAATTCACGGTCGTCGCGTCCGCGAACGAGCCGCCGCCGCCTCCGGTCGTGGTCGAGTCCGCGGCGGCCTTCGGCAGCGACGCGACGCCGCTCGAGGCGGTGCTCGTGCAAATCGACGGCGCGCTCGTCACCGACCTCGCGCCCGCCGCCGGCCCCGGCGACATGGCGCCGACGAACGAGTTCGTGGTCGACGGCACGCTGCGCGTCGACGACCTCTTGCACCTCGCGACGCCGGCGCCCGTGCTGGGCCAAGCGTACAAGTCGATCACCGGGATCCTCGCGTTCCGCAACGGCGAGCAGAAGCTCGAGCCGCGGCAAGCGAGCGATCTCGTGCTCGGGCCACCGGTGCTCATCGCGTTCACGCCGGCATCGACCTTCGCGCGCGCGGGCAAGCTCGGCGCGCCCAGCCTCCCGACTCCGCTCACGGTGTCCTTGGCGCTCCCGGCCGAGGCGGACACCTTCGTCGCGATCACCTCGAGCGATCCCACGAGCCTCGTCGCGAGCGCCACCAACCAGGGCGCGGGCGTCATCGTGCCGAAGGGGCAATCCTCCGTCACCGTTCTCCTCGACGCGTTCTTCGCCGCGCCGAGCATCAAGCTCACCGCCTCGCTCGACGGCAACTCGCTCGACGCCACGGTGCGCGTCCTCGGCGCGAACGAGCCCGCGAGCGTCGTCGCCCTCGAGCCCGCGCTCGCGAGCGTCCCACCGATGAACGCCTTGCCGATGACGGTGTCGCTGGACATTCCGGCGCCGCCCGGAGGCGCGACGGTGGCGCTGTCCCTCACGCCCGGGCTCTACGCGGCGGTCCCGGCGACGGTGTTCGTGAAGGCCGACGCCATCGCAGCGACCGTCACGTTCACGGCCTCCGCGCTCGAGGGCAACGAGCTCGTGAAGGCCTCGCTCGGCATGTCGTCCGCGTCCGCGGCCATCGCCGTCGCAGACACCGACGGTCTCGTCATCAACGAGGTCGACTACGACACCGTGGGGACGGACTCGGCCGAGTTCGTCGAGATCTTCAACGCCAAGCCCACGAGCTACGATCTCACGGGGCACGCGCTCGTGCTCATCAACGGCGGCACCGGCAACGAGTACCTGCGCATCGAGCTCGCGCCTGCGGGCGTGCTCGCCTCCGGCGGCTACCTCGTCATCGGCACGCCGGCGGTGCTGATCACGGTCCCGCCGGGCACGAAGACCATCACGATGCCGAAGGCCGCGGACAACGTTCAGAACGGCGCGCCCGACGCGCTCGGGCTCCTCCGCACCAACGCCATGCTGCTCATGGACTCCCTGAGCTACGAGGGCGCCGTCACGATGGGCAACGTCAACGGCATCGGCCTCTTCAACTTCGTCGAGGGCACGGTGCTCGCGAAGGCCGTGGCCGACAGCAACACGCTCATTGGCTCGCTCGCGCGCCTGCCGAACGGCGCCGACACCGACGACGCGAACGCCGACTGGAAATTCACGGCCACGATCACGCCCGGCGCCGCGAACGTGCCCTGAGCCCCCAACGGCAACGGCATCAGGTCCGGTGAAGCCCGCCCAGCTCACGCCCGGCGCCCCGAACGCCCCCGAGGCCCCAACGGCAACGGCATCAGCTTCGGTGAAGCCCGCCACCACAAGAGGGCCCAATGGCCCGCTCACGCGCTGGCTCGAGCGCACCTCGAGCCCGGTGTTCGCGCTCTACGCGATCGGCGCATCGTTCTCGACCTACGCGTGCATGTACGGCTTTCGCAAGCCGTTCGCGGTGGCGGCGTTCGCGGGCACGACGTCGCTGCCGGGGGTCGGCGCAGTCGACACGAAGATCGTCTATCTCATCGCGCAGCTCGTGGGCTACGCGGCCTCGAAGCTCCTCGGCATCAAGGTGATCAGCGAGATGACGGCTTGGCGGCGCACGCGCGCCCTCGTCGCGGCGATCGTCAGCGCGGAGCTCGCCCTCGTCGCGTTCGGCCTCGTGCCGGATTGGGTCGCGCCTGTGTGCCTCGCGCTCAACGGCTTGTCGCTCGGGCTCGTGTGGGGGCTCGTGTTCGGCTACCTCGAGGGGCGGCGCGTGTCCGACGTGCTGGGCGCCGGACTCGCGGCGAGCTTCATCGTCGCGAGCGGGTTCGTGAAATCCGCGGGCAAGCTGCTGCTCGACGCGGGCGTGCCCGAGCGCTGGATGCCGGCCGCTGCGGGCGCGCTCTTCCTCGCGCCGACGTTCGCGAGCATCGCTCTGCTCGCGCAGTTGCCGCCCCCCACCGAGGCGGACGAAGCCGCGCGGCTCGTGCGCCAGCCGATGGACCACGCGGCGCGACGACGCTTCTTTCTCGCGGCGGCGCCCGGGCTGCTGGCCCTCACGTTCGCGTACGTGTTGTTCACGGCCTTCCGCGATTTCCGGGACAATTTCGCGCGCGAGCTGTGGACCGCGCTCGGCTACGGCGCCTCTCCCGCGTTGCTCACGACGAGCGAGCTGCCCGTCGCCGCGGGGTCACTGCTCGCGGTCGGCTCCGTCATGCTGGTGCGTGACAACGCCCGCGCCGTCGCGGCCGTGCATGCGCTCTTGCTCGTCGGCGCCGCGATCATCGGCGCGAGCACGCTCGCCTTCGAGCTCGGCGCCCTCGGCCCGGTCGCGTGGATGATCCTGCTCGGGACCGGCCTCTACGTCGGCTACGTCCCGTACAACTGCGTGCTCTTCGACCGCATGGTGCCGGCGCTCGGCTACGCGGGCACCGCCGGATTTCTCATCTACGTGACCGACGCGTGCGGCTACCTCGGCAGCGTCGCGCTCATGCTGCTGAAGAGCTTCGGTCACCCCGAGCTCTCGTGGCTCTCGTTCTTCGTGCGCTTCAGCTACGTGACGGCCAGCGCCGGCGCGGCTCTCTTCGCCGCGTCGCTGTTCTACTTCGTGCGGCGGGCGCGGCTCGCCGTCGCGCCACGCGCCGCCTAGGTACAGCACGCTTGGTCGAGCGCCCTGGGTCGAGCATGCGAGGTCGAACTCTCTTGCAGTGTGGTGTCGAGCGCGGCCGTCTGACTCCCTCCGCCCGCGCAGCGGGGGAGGGCGGGGAGGGGGCCCTCCTCAGCAGGCGTTCTTGCACTTGTCGCTCGAGCAGCCGACGAACGCCTCGAGCTTCGCCGTGCCGGCGCCGTGTTTCTCGTAGCAGGCCTTCTGGCAGGTCAGGCCGATCCCCTCGCAGTCGCCGAGGCACTGGTAGAGCGCGATGCAGCTCGGGTCGGAGAGACACGCGTTCGTCTCGCTGGCGCAGTCCGAATAGACGCACGCCTCGCAGGTCCCGAACTCCGGCTCGCCCCAGTTGCAGCTCGCGTCGCAGGTCGTGCCCGCGCAGCCGCTCACGAGCAGCACGTCGGAGATCCCCTCCGGGTGCGCACCGAGACACGCTTGACCGCAGGCTTCGTCCCCGTTGCACTTGCCGTAGCAATCGAAGAGCGCGAGGCACTCGGGATCCCCGGCGCAGCCGCACCAGCTGTCGGCGCACTGCTTCGCGATGCAGCCGGTGCACGGATCGCCGAAGTCCTTGCAGATCGTCGTGCCGCTGCCGGTCGAGTCGGGACCGCTCGAAGTGTCGCGGCCGCCGCCGCTGCCGACGTCGCCGCCGCCCGACCCCGGCCCCGCCGGCCCCACGCCCGGACCGACCTCTCCGACCGCGCCGCCGTTGCTCGACGCTTCGTCGCCGCCCGCGC
>SYFR01000437.1 GCA_005800325.1 Myxococcales bacterium
AGAAGGCCCGAATCAAATGGCTCTTCACCGTCGAGCGCGCGCGAGAAAAACTCGGACGCGCCTATCCCGTCCTCACGTCCCAGAATCGAAGTCACGCTGCCGCGTAATCTCGGTCAAAACCTCTGCGTTGCGGTACTAGTGCCTCGATAGAGTGGAATCGAGGAACGAGAGCCGAGTCCCTCGATGCCGCGGAATCGAGGCCCGACAACCGCGCGCCAAGCGCGCGCCCGCCGTCGCGTCTAGGCCCGCGCGGCTGGCGACAAGCGCCGGGCGCTCGTGACGCCGCGCTGGCGGTCTTCTACCTACGTGCTTTACGCTGCGGCAGGGCCGGTGGCTACGTTCTACGAGGAACTACTGCGCAGCTTGGTCGACGCCGAGGTGCGGTTCGTCTTGGTGGGAGGGGTGGCCGTCATTCTCCACGGCGTGCCGCGTACGACCGCAGACGTGGACATCGTCATCGATCTCGATGCTGCAAACGTCGATGCGTTTCTGTCAGTCATGGAGCGTCTCGGGTTCAAGCCGCGCGCGCCCGTGCCCGCCCGACAGTTCGCCGATCCCGCAGCGCGTGAGCAATGGCGGGTAGAAAAGGGCATGAGAGCCTTCACGTTCGTTCGCGGCACGGGCATGCTCGAAGAGGTCGACGTGCTCATCGACTGCCCGCGATCGTATGACGAGCTCGCAACTGCAGCCGTGCGGATCGAGGCGGCAGGGCTCAGCCTACACATCGCCACGATCGACGCGCTCATCGAGATGAAGAGCGACACTGGCCGCGCGCAAGACGAGTGCGACATCGACGCGCTCCGTCGGCTGAAGGAGGCACTCGGCGATGGCTGAAGATGCACGGCCTCGGACCCGTGGCGTGGCTCATCATCCCTCACTCGAGGCGATGCTGCGCTTTCGTCGGCTGAGCGCAGAGGAGAAGCTTCGTTGGCTCGAGGAAATGCGCCTGTTCCTCACCCGATTCTTGCCGCCTGAGCGTCGCGCGATCATGGAGCGCTTCCGCCGCGGCGACATTTGAGCGCGCGGCACCGCGTGCAATCCGCACGCTCGCGCCGGCACGCGACGGGACCGTCTCCCCTGAATCGGCGCGCTACGACCGCGGAGCCGTCCTCACGGGACGCACGGCGCTCTCGGGCAGCGCGTCGCCGTCTGCCGCCGCGCGCGCTCGCCGCACCTCGTCGAGCACCGCGTCCCACAGCGCGAGCCTCGCGGCGAGCGCGTCGTTGACCGCGGACTCGGCTTCGAGCCAGCGCAGCTCGTCGTCGCCGCACAGACGCCCGACGAGCGCCTCGGTCATCGGCCCGTGCTCGTCCGCGTCGTGCGTGATGTGGCGCTCGAGGTAGTAGCGGAAGGTCCCCCACTGCGTGGGCTCGCGCTCCCAGAGCTGCGCCACGACATGCCGAAACATGTCCGGGATGATCCCCTCGCGACCGTGCGCGAACGTCGCCGCGATGACGTGGGGCTTCTGCGACGCGGCCACCGCGAGCGTCGCTGTGACGAACGCCGTCACCGCCTCCGGTGCGCCCGAGCGCGCGAGCGCCACCTCGAGGCTCGCGCCGCCGCGCAGTCCGTCCACGAGCGCCATGACGGGCCCCGTGTCCGCGCCGCACTCGGTCATCGCGCGGAGGTAGAGCTCGAAGTGGGAGAGATGTCCTCCGCCCGGGACGGCGTCGCTCTCTTCCTCGAGCACGAGCTGATTCACGAGGCGCCGCGACTCGGGGTCGTGCGTCGGGAGCCACGGCACCGTGACGCACGTGAGCTCCCGCTGCAGCGCCTTGAGCAGGCTCTGAAAGTCCCACACCGCAAACGCATGCGACCGCATGAACACGCGGATCGCCTCAGGGCTCGCGAGCTCGGCGTAGAGCGGATGCAGCAAGAGCTGCGCGCCGAGGGCATGGCGATCGTGCCGCCGCGCGTGCGTGGTCGCGTGCATCGCTATCTCGCAGTCTCTTGGCGGGTCGGCGGGCCGAAGGTCAGGGCTGGCTTGCAGTCTCTTGGCGGGTCGGGCAGGCCGAAGGTCAGGGAGCACTCACCACGATGAGCGTGGCACTCGGCTTGTAGGCGTTGTCGAGCTCGCCGTCCACGACCCGCATCGCGTCCTTGCCCCAGTCGTAGTCGGTGCCGGTCGTTTGCGCCGCCTTGAGGAGGTCGAGGTAGCTCGGCTGCTTGCCGCCGAGCAGCGCTGCGACGAACTTGCCTTGCGCGGCTCCCGAGCCGTCGCTGAAGCTCTCGACGCCGTTCGAGATGATGTCGAGGTCCGCCGTTCCGCGCGTCTTGAAGCCGAAGAAATCGACGTTGTAGTAGTTGAAGGAGAGGCAGCTATCGATGAAGAAGAGCTGGTAGCTCTGGGGCAAATCGCCTTTGTCGAAGTTGCTCGGATCGAGCGGGCCCTCACCGATGTACGAGTGGCCGTTGTAGATGAACACATCGCTCGTCTTGAGGGCGCGGCGATACGGCGCCTCGTCGTCCTCGACGCCGAAGTAGAGCTCGACGCGGTAGGTGACCGGCGTCGGCGCGCTCGAGCCGATCTTCACCTTCACCTGCTCTTCGAAGGTGATCCACTTGTGGCTGATGCGGTCGCCGACCTGCTTCCGCAGCTCGACCTTGTTGGCGGCCGTGAGGCCAGCGGGCCAGCCCCAGTCGAAGTACTCCCAGTCGACGAAGGTCTGAAAGCTCGCCGCGGTCACCTTCTTGCCGGCGATCGTGAACGAGAAGAGATCCGCCGCCGGCTCGCTCTTCACGACCTTCAGGTTGGGCCGCGCCTCGAGCAGCTCGGCCATGAGGCCCATCGTCTCGTAGTAGCCCGAGTCGGCGTAGGCGTAGTGCGGTTGACCGGGCTTCGGGTGATCGATCATCCCGTTGAGCAGCGTGACGACCACGGTGTTCTTCGCGACGCCGCCGCGGAAGAGCCGGTCATACTCCGGGTAGCGCTTCTTTCCCGAGGTCGCCGTGGGCGCGAGGCTCACCGTCATCGGGATGTAGAGCCGCTCGAGCTCTTCGGCGACGACCTGGCCCGGCTGCGCGTCGAGCGCGCGTCGTGCCTCGTCGATCTTCGCCTGCTCGGCGTTCATCGCCTGCTTGCAGCTCGAGAGCGACGGGTTGAAGACGTACCAGATGTCGGACTCCATCTCGCGATCGTCGGCGGTGTTGCCGGTGCACTCTTCGAGGATTCGCTTGCTCTGGTCCTGATATTCGCCATGCAAGAGGCCGAGCCCGAGCGAGCTGCGGCGCGCCATCGTGACGGGCACGATCGCGCGGTCGGTGTAGCGGTAGCGCACGCGCAGCGTGGACTCGCCGGCCCCGTTCGGGCCGACGACGTCGAGCGTCTCGCGGCCGAAGGTGCTCGGGTCCACGTTCGCGAGCTCGCGCGTGGCCACCGACACGTTCGCCTCGAGCAGCGCGCCGAACGCCGAGCGGGTCTCGCGCTGCACCGCCTCGAGGACCTCATCGTCGCTCGCGTCCGGATGCAAGTAGACGTAGCCCTCGAAGCCGAGCGTCCGCTCGCGCGCCGTGAGGCTCGTGAGATCGCTCTCGTCCTCACCCGTCTCGACGGCGCAGGCCGGGGCGAGGAGCGCAGCACAGAGAAGCGGAATCAGCTTGAGATCGAGCACGTTCGGGCGCTTCATGGCCGCGAACTATAGCTCGTTAGGTAAGGATTTAAAGCACAATCTACTGAAATGTAGTATCAATCGGCTCATGCGATGCTTTCTTTATGGTTTCGCTAGCTTGTCGGCCGTCGCGGCGGTCGGCTGCGGGCCTGACCTCGGCTCCGAGGAGCTCGACGCCAAGTCCAACGAGCCAGCGGCCAACTGGGAGCGCAATTTACTTGACACGCGCCTGGAAATTGACATCGAGGCGCACACGGCGACGGCGATCGTCTCGGTCGACCGGCACACGCGCCGCGGCCTCTCGCTCGACGTGCGCGGCCTCGAGCTCGCGGAGGTCCTCGGCGCGTCCGGCGGCGGCGCCCTTCAGCCGCTCCGCCACCGGGTCGTCGACGGCAACCTCGAGCTCGCGCTGCCGGCCGGTAAATCCGCTGAGGTGCACATTCGCTATGCCTTCGCGGTGCAGCAGAAGCTCGAGGGCCTCACGACGGGCGGCGCCACCTTCACGTGGCCGCACTTCTGCGGAAACCTGTTCCCGTGCCAGCCCGATCCCGACGACGGGCTCACCTTCGAGCTGTCGCTGACCAACGTGCCCGAGGGCAAGCGCGCGGTGCACGCGGCGAAGATCCCGAGCGACGCGCCGCCGTACATGCTCGCGTGGGCCGTCGGGGACTACACGCGGCTCGACCTCGGCACGACGGCGCAGGGCCGCAAGGTGAGCGTCGACTACCTCCCGGGCGAGAAGACGGCGGCCACCACGGGCACGAAACATCTCGGCGCCGTGTTCGAGTGGCTCGAGACGACCTACGGCGAGTACCTCTTCGGGGACGAGGTCGGCTCGGTCTCGGCAAGCTGGGGGCAGGGCGCGTTCGGCGGCATGGAGCACCATCCGTTTTGGCACGTATCGCACGACTCGATGGGCGACGCGGAGACGCACGCGCACGAGGCGGCGCACGGCTGGTTCGGCGACGGCGTGCGCCTGCGCTGCTGGGAAGATCTCACGCTCTCGGAGGGCACGACGAGCTACGTCACCGCGCGCGCGCTCGAGGCGGTGAAGGGCAAGGCCGCGGGCGACGCCGTGTGGCAAGACTACGAGTCGCGGCTCGACGACGTCATCGCGAGCGAGGATCGGCTCGCGTGGCCCGAGGGCTGCAACGAGATCGACGTCCTCGGCGAGCTCTGGAACGAGGTGCCGTACATGAAGGGCGCGTTCTTCTACCGCGCGGTCGAGGCCGCGGTCGGGCGCGATCCGCTGGATGCCGCGCTGCGCGCCTTTTACGCCGTGCATCGGGGCGAGGCCGCGAGCGTCTCGGACATGCTCGACTCCATCCGCGAGACGACGGGCTTCGACGCGGGCTCGCTCGCCGAGGGGTGGCTGCGCTCGCTGGGCCGTCCCGACAAGTAGCGCGCGCTCGGGCTCGTCGACGGGCACGCGAAGCTCGTCGGCATGTTGGACTGCCAGCGCCTCCCGAAGCCTCACCCCGTGAGCCAACGTCGCGGGCGGAGGGCGCCTGAGCCGCTCGCCGGTTGAGCCGCTCGCCGACTGGCGTGAGCAACTCAGTTGAGGGTCGGCGTCGCGACCGCGAAATGCGCGGTTCGCTTCGCCCCGCACTGCCGGCAGGAGAGCTCGACTCTCCGAGCGACGCGGCCGTAAAGGACGCGGCTCGCCTCGTGCACGATGTCGAGCCGCGAGAGGCAGCGCGCGCACACGAGGCCCCGGGCAAGAATGGGGATCTGCGAAGTCGCCGTCACTTCGATCGGGTTCGCTTCGGTGCCTCCGGGCAGCGACGCGAAGGCCCGCTCCCGCTCGCGCACCGTCTTCTCGTGGTCGCGCTCGGCCTCGCGCCGCAGCGTTCGTTCGCGCGGTTTTTTCGCGGAGGGTCTCTTCTTCATCGTGTGCGAAGGGCAAGCTTGGACGGCGTCGAGGTCGCCCAGCGCCGATGCCGCCGACGGGAGCTTCTCAACAGCCTGCTAGAGATCGTAAAGATAGAAGGCCGCGCGCAAGGGGCCATTCTTCAGCGGCTTCATGACGCGGGGGCGGCCTCCGAAGGCCTCGGGAAATGCGTCGTTGCCGACGAAGAACCCCGCGCGCCAGCCGGGCAGCTCGCGGCACCACTCGCCGAGCTCGCGGTACAGCCGAAGGACCTCGTCCGCGGAGCCGAGGCGCTCGCCGTATGGCGGGTTCGACAGGATGACGCCGGTCTCGACGCCGCGGGCCTGCGCGCGCGCGATGAGCCTCTCGGGAGCGAGATCTGCGAACGAGCCCGCGAACACGTCGACGTCTTCGCTCACGCCCGCGGCCTCGAAGTTCTCGCGCATGCGCTCCACCGCGTCGCCGTCGAGCTCGCAGCCGAAGAGGACTGGCCGCGTGTCCGGAAAGAGCGGCTCGGGCCGAGCGCTCGCGTGCGCGGCGAAGACCGGCCACGACAGGGCCGCCGGCTTGCGTCCGCTCATCCAGACCGGGTGCGCCCGCGCCATGGCGGCCGCCTCGATCACGATGGTGCCGGCGCCGGCCATCGGATCGCAGAGCGCTTCGTGGCGCGCGTCATGACGAGTGAGCATGACGAGGTTCGCGGCGAGATCTTCGCGCAGCGGCGCGGGCCCGGCGCGCATGCGGTAGCCGCGCTCGTTCATCGGTCGCCCCGCGAGATCGAGCGACACGACGATGCGACCGTCGTAGCGCCGCACCGAGAAGAGGAGGTCCGGGCCCGACGGAGCGACCGTGAGCCGAACCCCGCGCGTCGCGAAGGCCTCGACGAGCGCGTTCTTCACCACGCCGACGATCTGCCGCTCCCCGGCCGCGAAGCCCTCGACGCCGAAGGTCTCGACCGAGATCCGTGCGCCGTCCCACCCGTAGGCCCTCTCGTCGCCGGCGATCGCGGGGCAGAGGTCGGCGAAGAGCGGCTCGAGACGCTCGGCGCGGCTGTCGTAGAGATCCCACAGCACGCGCACGGCGGTGCGGTGGTACTGCGCGGCGAGGAGAGCGATCTCCGCGTCGAACGGGTAGGCGAGCGCTCCGAGGCCGTCCTTCTGCGGGTCCGGGAGGCGCCTTTGCCGCAGGCCCGCTCGCACGAGCCGTGACAGCTCGCCCGCCATGACTTTGTTCGTGCCCGGCGCGCCGACGAGGCGCAGGCGATCGACGACGATGGACATCGCTAGTGCTCGAGAAATTCGTGCAGTTGGAGGAGGTGCAGTCGCTCGACGACGACCCGCAGCGTGCCAGGAACCACCAGAGCTCGCGGCATCACTTGAACCCGTGCAGGTGGACGAGGTGCCACTCGCCGCGCCACGAGATGAAGCTCGTGAGCTCGAGGGCGAGCGCCTTCTCGCGCGCGTCGCGGATCCGGAGCTTGCTCTTCGTGACGCGAAAGTAGCCGAGCGCGTTGCCCTCTTTGTGCGGCTTCATCCATTGGACTCGCGCTTCGTCGAGCTCGACCCCGACGAGCTGCGCCTTCTCGGGCTCCTCGCCGAGCTTGCCGTGGTACTCGCGCACGTCGCGAGCGAACGCCCGGTAGAGCCGCGCCTCCCAGTCTTTTCCGGGCTTTTCGATGGTCTTCACGACCTCGTACGCGGGCTTCGGAAAGAACAGCTCGCGCGCAAGCGAAGCGTCGGCATGCACGATGGCACTGAAGAGCAGGGCGATGCGCCGCTTGAAGACGGGCGAGTCCGTCTTGGGCCGCTCCTCGGTCTGCGGCAGGAGCTTGCCGCTCACGTCGAAGAGCGGAGGGGCGGCGCTCGCATCGCGCTCGGGTAGCAGGTCCGGCGGGGCCGAGGCGCTGACGGCGCTCGCGGAGCCCTGCGCGCTTGCAGATCCCAGCGGGCTCGCCGACCCGAGCGGCATGGCACTCGTCGTCGCCGCCGCACTCGCCGCCGCACTCGCCGCCGCACTCGCCGCCGCACTCGCCGCCGCACTCGC
>SYFR01000438.1 GCA_005800325.1 Myxococcales bacterium
AAGAAGCAGACCGGCGGCTCCGGCCAGTACGGCAAGGTGGGGGGCTACATCGAGCCGATGGGTCCCGACGCGACGCTGCCGGAGCAGAAGGGCAGCGGCTCCCGGGCCAACCGCCTCGTCGCCGAGCTTGGCTATCGCTTCCTCGACGAGATCGTCGGCGGCATCATTCCGCGCGAGTTCATTCCGTCGTGTGACAAGGGCTTCGAGTCGATGCTCGAGAAGGGCGCGCTCATCGGCGCTCCGGTGCGCGGCGTCAGCGTGTCGTTGAACGACGGCGCGTTCCACGCGGTCGACTCCTCGGACATCGCGTTCAAAGAGGCGGCTCGCGGCGCGTGGCGCGCGTCGTACCAGAAGGCGGGGCCGCAGATCCTCGAGCCCGTCATGAAGGTCGCGGTCGAAGGCCCGAGCGAGATGCAGGGTGGCGTCGTGGGCGTGCTCATGCAGCGCCGCGGCATGATCGTCGGAACGACCGAGTCGGAGGGCTTCTGCCGCGTGGACTCCGAGGTGCCGCTCGCCGAGATGTTCGGCTTCTCGACGGTGCTGCGCTCGGCGACGCAGGGCAAGGCCGAGTTCACGATGGAGTTCGCGCGCTACGCCCCGGTGCCGAGCCAGATCTCCGAAAAACTCATCGAAGAGCACAAGGCGATGCTGGCGGCGGGCAAGAAGAAGTAGCGCATTCGCAGGCAGGCTCGTGCCTTGGCGGATGCCGCGCGTCGTGGCGGCGCCGCGCGCTCGGCTCCGCGGGGACGAAGGAGGGGACGGAGGAGCATGGCGATCTACCGCAAGGACGTGAGCGAGAAGAGCCCGATGCGCGTGTTCGAGCGCTCCATCCACGGGGGCCTCGGACGCGGCAATGTCGGCGCCGTCGTGTCGCGCGCGGGGATCGGCAAGACCGCGCTCCTCGTGCAGCTCGCGCTCGACGACCTCATGCGCGATCGCAAGGTCCTGCACATCGCGCACGAGAGCCCGGTCGACCGCGTGCGCGCGTATTACGACGAGATCTTTCACGAGCTCGCGCTGGTGCTCGGGCTTCAGCAACCCGAGGCCGCGCGCCTCGACATCGAGCGCAATCGGCTCATCTTCTCGCTGCTCGACACGACGCCGAAGGCGCCACCTTCGCAGCCGACGCCGCTGTCGGGTCCGCCGTCATCGCGCGGCAGCGTCTCGGTTGCCAAGGTGGCAGAGACCGTCCGCTTCGCGCGGGACGTGGCCCAGTTCGTCCCGCAGACCATCGTGATCGACGGCTTCGACTTCGACGTCGCGACGAGCGACACCCTCGCGGCGATAGGGGCGCTCGCGCGGGAGAGCGGCGCTGAGGTCTGGCTGTCCGCGAAGAGCGGCGCCCACGCGCCAGTGAACGGTCCACCCTCGGCGTCCGAGGCGCGCGCCTCGACGCCGGAGCCGCTGCGCCGCTTCTACGATCACCTCCAGGTGATCTTGCTGCTGCAGAGCGACGGCGACGAGGTTCGCCTGCAGATCATCAAGGATCACGACAACCCGGACCTCTCGGACCTTCACCTCGCGCTCGATCCGAAGACGATGCGCGTCGTGGACGAGAGCATCGTGGTCGCGCGCGCGACGGGGCCGCGAGATCCGGGCTCGTTTCACCTCTACTCGGGCGGGGCGCAAGGCGCCGAGGCGACCTTCGGGGCGTCAGCTGAGCGCTGGGGCTGCCAGGAGACGCACTTCAGCTTCGACGGACATCCCTTCGTCGCGCGCGAGCGGGGGCGCGTCATCCTCGGCGATGAAGAACTCGGCAAGGGGGACTTCAGCCTGGTCTACGCGTCGCATCGGCTGAAGCGCCCGCTGAGTCAGATCCCGAACATCAAGCGCATCCTCCAGACCGTCTGGCACCAGATCACCCAGGCAGAGGAGGTCTTCGTGATCGGGTCCTTGCAAGACGACGGCACCGTGCGTGGCGGAACCGGATGGGGCGCAGAGCTCGCGCGGCTCTGGAACAAGCCCACCTGCGTCTTCGATCAGGAGAAGGGGGCGTGGTTCCGCTGGGACATGACGCGCTGGGAGCGCGAGGAACGCCCGACGATTCAGCGCACGAGCTTTGCGGGGATCGGCACGACGCGCCTCACGACCGAGGGCAAGAAGGCGATCGAGCAGCTCTTCGCGCGCACCTTCGGCGAGACGCGCAGCTGAGTCGGCAGTGGCCGTCGCCCGTGCCCACGGCGAGCGAGCGAGCGGAGCGGAACCATGAAGAAGGGTGAGCACATCAAGAGGGTCGGCCTCGTGTTTTCGGGCGGCCCCGCGCCTGCCGCCAACGCCGTCATTTCCGCGGCGGCGGTCTCGTTTCTGGAAGAGGGGCGCGAGGTGGTCGGCTTCTTTCATGGGTACTCCTCGCTGCAGGAGTTCGAGCCGCGCCTCCGGCCCCTCGTCGCCGACGAGCACTACCGCATACTGAAAGAGAAGGACGTGCGCGGCATGAGCAACAGCCGCGGCATCCTCATCGGTACCGCGCGCGCGAACCCCGGCAAGGGGCTCGAGTCGCCGGACGACCTCGCCGACGACACGAAGACGCGGGCGCTCCGGAACGTGTACGACGCCCTCGTCGCGCTCGAGATTGACGCGCTCGTCTCGATCGGCGGCGACGACACGCTCCGGACGGCGAACTTTCTCGTCGAGTTTCAGAAGCGCTTGCCGGAGGACGCTCCGCGCGTGCGGGTCGTGCATCTCCCGAAGACCATCGACAACGACTACCGCGGCATCGACTTCACCTTCGGCTTCTTCACCGCGGTCGACTTCATGGCGAAGGAGGTCCAGAACCTCAACGCCGACGCGGAGGCGACCCACTCGTACTTCATCGTCGAGACCATGGGACGCAAGGCGGGCTGGCTCGCCTACGGCGTCGCGATCGCCGGCGAGAGCAACATGGTCGTCGGCGTCGAGGACGTCGCGGGCGAGCTCGCCGTCGATGAGGCGATCACCGACGAGAGCACGGGAGAGGTGCGGATCGAGAAGCGGCTCAAGCTCGGCGCGCTCGTCGACCGCATCGCCGCGCTCGTGCTCACGCGGGAGAAGCGCGGCCGGCACCACGGGACGGTCGTGCTCGCCGAGGGCCTCGCCGAGATGCTCTCCGAGGACTATTTGCGCAATTTGCCGCGCGACGAGCACGGGCACATCTCGCTCGGGCGCATCGACCTAGGCAAGCTCGTCGCGACGCTCGTGAGCGACCGGCTCTTTCAGCTAACCGGAAAGAAGAAGAAGCTGACGGGAGTGCAGCTCGGCTACGAGTCGCGCTGCGCGCCGCCGCATGCCTTCGACGTCATGCTCGGCAGCCAGCTCGGCATCGGCGCTTACCGCGCGCTCGTCGAAGAGAAGCTCGACGGCTACATGGTCAGCGTCAGCGGGCAGCTCGATCTCAACTACGTGCCGTTCACGGAGCTCATCGATCCCGCGAGCCTCAAGACCGAGGTGCGCTTCGTGACGCCGGGCAGCGACTACCACCGGCTCGCGCGCTTCCTCGAGACGCGGAGCGAGAAGGCGACCGAGTGGACGCCGAGCCGCCGCCCCGAGTCCTGACGCAGCTCGCGATGCGTCGACAACCGGGCGCGAGGAAAAACTAGCAGGCGACGAGACGGTTCGACGCGACGCGGGCGCGATGCGCGGGCGACTGCGCGTCACTTCACGACGTAGATGACGCCCTGTTGCTCGAGGAACTTGCTGTTGTTGTAGAAGGGGTAGACGCTGACCTTCCAGACCGACTTCGGAACGGTCTGCTGCGACGGCCAGGTGCCGCCCGAGTAGCACGTGGTCGGAAGGTTCGGGTCGAAGGGGGTCGCGGCGTTGGGGTTGTAGCAGGTCGGCTGAATGGGGCTCGTCTTGTCGTAGTTCTTGATCCCATCGGCATCCACGAGCCCGCCGAGCAGAAGCGGGCCGCCGGCCACGTTGGGGATCCCCTGGACCGCGATCTCCGCGGTCTGCGTGATCTTGAGGCAAAGAGGATAGGTTGCCGGGTTGGTGATCTGCGCGGACGTGAACGTGATCGTCGTGCTCGCGCCGGTGAAGTCGATCGCCTTCTTCGAGGTGCAGCCGTGGATCACCACCTCGGTCAGATCGGGGCCGCAGGTGCCGCTGTTGCAGACCACGTTCGGCGCCATGTTGCACGGGATGCCGCATGCGCCGCAGTTGGCGGTGTCGTCCTTCAAATTGACGCACACGCCGCCGCAGAGCTCTTGGCCTTGCTCGCAGACGGGCCCCGGAGCGCCGCCGGACCCGCCGCTGCCGCCGGAACCGCCCGCGC
>SYFR01000439.1 GCA_005800325.1 Myxococcales bacterium
CTGCGTCGCCGTAGAGTCTGCGTCGCCGTAGAGTCTGCGTCGCCGTAGAGTCCGCGTCGCCGCAAGTCCCGCGTCAACGTAGTGCCCGCGGCTCAGCGCGCGGCGCTCGGCTCCCACAAAGTCTCGGGCACGCCGAGCTCGTGGTTCGCCCAGCGGCTCCACACGAAGAACGCATCGCTCAGGCGGTTCAGGTAGCCGACGATCAGCGGATCGACCTCGCTCTCGGCGGCGAGCGCCACGACGACGCGCTCGGCGCGGCGGCACACGGTGCGCGCGAGGTGCAAGGCTGCGTTGCTGGCCGAGCCACCGGGGAGGACGAAGCTCTTGAGCGCGCCGAGCACGACGTTGCGCCGGTCCATGTCGGCCTCGAGGGAATCGATGGCGGCTGGCGTCACGCGCGGCTGCAGCGGGTGCACGTCCACGGGCAAGGTGGCGAGCAGGCTCCCCGCGTTGAAGAGCTCATGCTGAACGCGCAAGAGCGCACGCGAGAGCTCGGCCCCACCTTCGGTCCGCACCTCGGCCTCGACCGCGAAGCGCGCCTGCCCGACGACGGCGTTCAGCTCGTCGAGCGTGCCGTACGCGTCGATGCGCCGGTCGGCCTTGCTGACGCGCTGGCCGCCGACGAGGCTCGTCGCGCCGCGATCCCCCTTCCTCGTGTAGACGCGCGTGATCGCGATCCGCGGCGCGCGACCGCCCTCGATCGCCCGCTTGCCATCGCCGTCAGAAGAGCCGTCATCGCCGCGAGGAGTACCGCCCTCGATCGCCCTCTTGCCATCGTCGCCAGCAGCGCCGCCCTCGATCGCCTTCTTGTCATCGCCACCAGCAGAGCCGTCGTCGCCCACCGTTACCTCCTCGACCCGCGGCCGCGCGGGCACCGATCTGCGCGGTAAGCGGCCGAGGCCCGTCCGTCAAGCCTGCGCCGCCGTTGTCACGCGCGATCCCCTTGACAGCTCCCCTCCCTGGCGCACAGATCCAAGGCATGAGACTCGCATTCGTTGGTGGGGCGCTCCTCGTCGGCACGGTCCTCTTTGGCGCGGCGTGCACCGGCACGTCCGATGTGCCGCCGCCGCGCGAGCCTGAGCCGACGCTCACGGCACCGCACGAGGCGGAAAAGCGCAAGCAGCACCTCGGCACGATCGTGATCGAGTCGAGCCCGGCGGCCCTGGTCGCGCTCCTCAACGGCAAGAGCGTCGGCAACACGCCGATCACGGTCGACGACCTCCCTGCCGGCAATTACGACGTGACGTTCAAGGACGAGGCCAACGGCGACGTGACGATGACCGTCGAGCTCGGCGAGGGCGAGTACCGCACGGTCCGACACAACGTCGTGCCCCGCGCCGATCGCTGAGCGTCAGCGCGCCCGAGCTTCGCCGCCTCGCAACAATGCGGCGCTGGACGCAGCGCCCGACGGAAAGAGCGTGCCCCGCGCCGATCGCTGAGCGTCAGCAATCCGAGAGGTGCTGCCGCGCGATGTCGGCCCAGGTGCCCGTCGGCTCGAGCTCGAGGTAGCGCGTCCAGCTGTCGCACGCTCGCGCGCGCTCCGAGAGCTGCTCGAACGCCATCGCGAGGTTGAAGTACGCGTCGGCGAAGCGTGGATCCGCGAAGATCGCGCCGCGGAAAAACTCTACCGCCGCGTCGGGGCGTCCGCGGTGCAGCATCATGTAGCCGAGGTTGTATTGCGCCTCGGGCTGCTTGCTCTCGATGTTGAGCGCCGAGCGATAGAGCACCTCGGCTTGCACCTCGTCGCCGCGGCGGAAGCGGATGTTGCCGAGGTTCGTGTAGACGATGGCGAGCCACGGATCGTACTTCAGCGCGCGACGGTAGAGCCCCTCGGCGCGGTCCATGGTCTCGGGATCTTCGTCGAACTGACTGCCCTCGAGGTAGAGCTCGTAGGCGACGCGCGCGCGCTCCTTGCCGGCGGCCGGACGCAGCACGCGCACGACGTCCGCCTGAAGATCGCGGACCTCGAAGTCGAGCACGCTCTGCCCCGTCGCCGGCTCGAAGGAGCCCTCGTCGGTGCAGACGACGACCTGCTTGCCATCGGACGTGATGCGAAGCTCGCTGAGCGGCCGCACGATGCGCGGCAAGAGCTCGCCGACGCTGCGGATGGCGCGGATGACGTCGCGCAGGCGCACCTTGCTGTCGAGCAGATCGCGCGCGACGCGCAGCGCGATGAGATCGCTGAAGGTGTACGCGCGGCGACCCTTGCGACGACCACTCGGCTGCACGATGCCGGCGCGAGCGAGCGAGCGGATGCGACCGGCCGAGAGGCCGAGCAGGCGCGTCACCTCGGCCTGCGTGTAGACGTCCGCGACGGGCTCCTTGCTGCTGGGCTCGGGCAGCGGCGTCAGCCCCTCGTCGTCCGCCGCTGGATCATCGATGCGACCGCCGCCCGGACCGAAGGCGACGCGAATCACCTTCTGTCCGTTGCCGTTCTCCCGTCGCTTGCCCGACATGTTGCTTCCCAACGTCACCCTCGAACGACTCGGCAACCGGCGAGCTCGCTCGTCAGCGCTGCGTGCGAATCGATCCCTAGTTCCGTGAGATTCATCCGCGCGTCAAGACTCGCGCGACGGGGCGCAGGGCCGGCGCATCTAAAGATGGAGCAGTTCCGTGGACATCGGGGGATCGGCCCCGGTTCGGGCTGCGGTAGCCGGTGCTCCGTGCTCGGAAGCGGTCGAGGGCATCGACAGCGGGGGAGCGGGGAGGCAGTGGCAGC
>SYFR01000440.1 GCA_005800325.1 Myxococcales bacterium
CGCACTTGCCCGCAGAGCACACCTCGCCCGCCGCGCACGCCGTGGCGCAGTCGCCGCAGTGCCCCGCGTCGAGGTTCGTGTCCACGCACTCCGTCCCGCACTTGGTCGTCCCGCCAACGCACGACAGACCGCACTTGCCCGCAGAGCACACCTCGCCCGCCGCGCACGCCGTGGCGCAGTCGCCGCAGTGCCCCGCGTCGAGGTTCGTGTCCACGCACTCCGTTCCGCACTTGGTCGTCCCGCCCACGCACGACAGACCGCACGCTCCCGCAGAGCACACCTCGCCCGCGGGGCAAGCCGTGTCGCACATCCCGCAGTGCTCGGCGTCGAGCGTCGTGTCGACACACTTGTCGCCGCCCCCGCCCGTCGAACAGAGCGTCGTCCCGCCCTTGCACTCGACGCCGCACGACGACGCCGAGCACACTTGGTCCGCCGGGCACGCCGCGTCGCACGCACCGCAATGCGCCGGATCCACGCCGAGGTCGACGCACTTGTCGCCGCCCCCGCCCGTCGAACAGAGCGTCGTCCCGCCGGCGCACGCCGTGAGGCACTCGCCCTGCGAGCACACGAGGCCGGCGTCGCATGCCTTGCCACACCCGCCGCAGTGGGCCGGATCGAAGGCGCCGTCGCGGCACTCCGCTTCGCACCGGAAGAGGCCGGCGGGACAATCTGCCGAACCACCGCCAGCCCCAAAGATCGGTCGCGTGCCGAACGGATCCACCGAGCACGCCCCAAGCGACGCCACCACGGCAAGCGCGACGAGCGCGAGGGCCGAGGCCGCGCGCATGACGTTCCGACTCAACATTCCAAGTCCTCCCAGAGCGCAGCCCGCCAGCAACCCGGAGTCATGCGAGCGCAGCAATCACGATACACCCATGTGGAGGTTTCCACGACCCCGCGCGGGGAAAACGGGGCGAACCGCTAGCGACCCAGGCTCGCCGCGATCCTCGCCAGGCCCTCGCGCAGCGGAACCTCGGCCGCGAAGCCGAAGAGCTGCCGCGCGCGCGATGCGTCCGCCGTGGAGTGCAGGATGTCGCCGGGCCGCGCCGGCGCATGTTGCGGCCGCAGCGTGCCATCGCCCGCCACGCGGCAGAGCGTCTCAGCGAGCTCGCTGACGGTCGTCGAGCCGCCGGCGCCGATGTTGGCGACGATCGAGCCGCCGCCCGCCGCGGACGGCAGGGTCGCGGTCGCCGCGAGCAGGTTCGCGCGCACGACGTCACCGACGTACGTAAAATCGCGGCTCTGCGCGCCGTCGCCGAAAATGACCGGCGCCGCGCCCGCGGCGCACGCGGCGAAGAAGCGCGGCACCACGGCCGCGTACGGTCCGTTCGGATCTTGCCGCGGCCCGAAGACATTGAAGTAACGAAGGCCCACGAACGACATGTCGAAGCAGCGCGCGTAGCAGGCGGCGAGCTCCTCGTTCATCCACTTCGAGAGGGCGTAGGGCGAGAGCGGCTTGCCCTCTTCGCCTTCGCGCTTCGGGAGCGTCTCGCTGTCGCCGTAGACGCTCGAGCTGCTCGCGTAGACGACGCGCGCGACGCCGGCCGTGCGCGCCGCTGCGAACACGTTCGCGGTGCCGGCGACGTTGACGGCGAGGGTAGTGGCCGGATCGTTCATCGAGCGCGGCACCGAGCCGAGCGCGGCCTCGTGAAACACCAGCGAGACGCCCTCGATCGCGCGAAGGCAGGTCGAAGCGTCGCGGATATCGCCCACGAGGAGCTCGACCGCGTGCCCGTGCTGCCCGAGGTTCTCGCGCTTGCCGCTCGAGAGATCGTCGAGGACGCGCACGCGGGCGCCGAGCTCCACCAGTCCGTCGACCAGGTGCGAGCCGATGAAGCCCGCGCCGCCGGTCACGAGGACGCGCGCCCCGTCGAGCGCCGCGAACGTGGCCTGCCCGCCGCTCACGCCTTCACCACGTTGGGGCGCCGCGCGCGGTAGATGCCGCGCGTGTCGATGATGAGCTTCGCATGCTCGAGCACCATCGGGTAGTCGACCGCGGTGTGATCGGTCGCGAGCAGCACGGCGTCGTAGCTTGCCACTGCCGCGGCGCTGAGCCCGACGCTCGGGCGACGCGCGAGGTGCGGCCACGTTCGCATGCTGGGCATCTCGGAGATGTGCGGGTCGTGGTAGTCGACGTGCGCGCCGCGCTCATGCAGGAGCTCGATGAGCTCGAACGACGGGCTCTCCCGCGGGTCGTCGACGTCCTTCTTGTAAGCGAGCCCAAGGAGCAGAACGCGCGCGTTGTTGAGCGGCTTGCTGCGCTCGTTGAGCGCCATCTGCAGCTTGTCGACGACGTAGCGCGGCATGCCGACGTTCACCTCGCCCGCGAGCTCGATGAAGCGCGTGGCGACGCCATACTCGCGCGCCTTCCACGTCAGGTAGACCGGGTCGAGCGGGATGCAGTGGCCGCCGAGGCCCGGGCCGGGATTGAAGCGCATGAACCCGAACGGCTTCGTCTCGGCCGCGTCGAGCACCTCCCAAATGTCGATGCCCATGCGGTCGTAGATGACCTTGAGCTCGTTCACGAGCGCGATGTTCACCGCGCGAAAGACGTTCTCGGTCAGCTTCGTCGCCTCCGCCGTGCGCGCCGACGAGACGCCGACGACCTTATCGACCGCGAGCTCGTAGAGGGCCAGCGCGAGCTCCGACGAGGTCGGGTCGATGCCGCCCACCACCTTCGGGATCGTCGTCGTGTCGAAGCGACGATTGCCCGGATCTTCGCGCTCGGGGGAGTACGCGAGAAAGAAGTCCTTGCCCGCGTCGAGCCCGGTTTTCTCGAGGATCCCGCGCACGAGCTCGTCCGTCGTGCCGGGGTAGGTCGTCGACTCGAGGACGATGAGCTGGCCCGACCGCAGGTGTTTGGCGATCTGCTCGGTCGTGCCCACGACGAAGCGCATGTCCGGCTCGCGCTGGCGAGTGAGCGGCGTCGGCACGGCCACGAGGATGGCGTCGCACTCCGCGAGTCGCTCGAACTCGCTGCTCGCCGCGAAGCGCCCCGTGCCGAGGGCGCGGCCCACTCGCTCGGAGCCGAGGTGAACGATGTACGTACGGCCCGCGCGCAACAGCTCGATCTTGGTGGTGTCCACGTCGAACCCGACGACATCGAAGCCCTTCTCACAGAAGGTCAGCGCGAGCGGCAGCCCGACGTAGCCGAGCCCGACGATCCCCACCTTGGCGCGCTTGGCTCGAATTTCGTCAAGCAGGCGGCCCCCGAGCCCAGTTTGCGTGCTCATCGGTTCTGACTGTAGCAGCTTCAATCGCGATCATTCAGGGCGAGGCGGTGCACGCGCGCGAGTCGCTTGCCCCGCGAGTCGTGAGCGACACGCGCCCCGCCGAGCGGTTACCGCAATGCCGCAATCGCGCCTGCCAAGCCATCGCGCCTGCCAAGCCATCGCGCCTACCAAGCCATCGCGCCTACCAAGCCATCGCGCCTACCAAGCCATCGCGCCTACCAAGCCATCGCGCCTACCAAGCCATCGCGCCTACCAAGCCCGCCTGAAGCCGAGGTTCGAGAAGCGCGCCGTGCGTTACGCCGCGCCCTCGCGCCTACCACGCCAGCCTGAAGCCGAGGTTCGAGAAGCGCGCCGTGCGCGGGTACGCGTTGCGCCCGCAGCAGCCGATGCTCCACGGCAGGTTGTTCCACGCTCCGCCGCGGACGATGCGCGCATCGCCCTGGTCGTCGGCGGTCCACTGCCACACGTGGCCCACGAGGTCGTGCGCGCCGCACGGGCTCGCGCCGCGCGGAAAGCAGCCGACGGCCACGGTCGCGCGCGGACCGTAGTCGCGGTGGCTCGCGGCGTGCTCGTCCCAGGCCTCCCCCCACGGAAAGTCGCGGCCGTCGTCGCCGCGGCAGGCGCGCTCCCACTCGAGCTCGGTCGGCAGGCGCGCATCGCGGAAGCTCGCGTAGGCCTCGGCTTCGTACGCGCTGACGCCGACGACCGGATGGTTCTTGACGAGGTACGGCGCCCACTCGTCCGCGCCCCAAAATCGCGGCGCGTCGGCGCCCTCGGCGATGCGCCAGCGCCAACCGTCGTTCGACCAGTGCGACGCGTCGTCGTAGCCGCCCTCATCGATGAACCGGGCGTAGTCGGCGACGGTCACCGGAAAGCGGGCGATGCCGAACGCGGCCACCGCGATCGTGACGCCGACGCTCTCGCGCGAGGGCTTCGAGAGCACGAACCCTGCCGGCACGAGGAGCCGTCCCTCGCCGACGACGCGGGGATCGCCGAGCGCCGCGAGCTCGTCCCCGGCGCGCGCGCGATCCTCGATCGAGGCGGCCGGATCCCCGACAATGCGCAACAGCTCGGCGATGGTGGGCACGCACATCGCGTGATATGAGAATCCGCGCCGTGGTCAAGATCTGCCTCGACTGCCACTACGTGAACGCCGGCGGTTTTCGCTGCGTCGAGTGCGGGGGCACGCTCGTGCACACCTCGGATCCGGCCGCGAAGGACCTGCCCCCGAGCGTGTGGCGGAGCCAGCGCGTCGACTACGGCGCGCGCCGCGGCATGATCCTGCGCTTCATCGCGATCTTCGCGGGGGCCCTCGTCGCCCTCTACGGCGTGCGCGAGTCCGTCGCGCTCGAAGGGCGCAGCGCAGCGATCGGGGCGAGCGCCTCGCTCCTCGCCGGCCTCGCCGTGTGGTGGGTGCTCTACCGCGCGGCAGGACGCGGCGTGCGCGTGTGGATCCTCGCCAAGGGCCGCGTACACAACGGCCGCCTCGCCCGGGCGATTTTTCTCGGCATGCTTCCGCTTCGCCGTTCGCGCCGCGCGTGAATCGCGCCATCCGCTTCGCCGTTCGCGCCGCGCGTGAATCGCGCCATCCGCCTCGCCGTTCGCGCCGCGCGTGAATCGCGCCATCCGCTTCGCCGTTCGCGCCGCGCCCTCCGCTTCGCCGTTCGCGCCGCGCCCTCCGCTTCGCCGTTCGCGCCGCGTGGCCAAGGCCGCTGAGTTTATCCCCGCCCCGAGAATGTAACGGGGCACCTTATTTTTTCGAAAGGAGCGGGGATAAACTGAGCCGTCTTCGCCGTCGTGACGAAGACGCTATTGGCAAGGGCGATGCCAGCGGGCTGACCGCGACAACCGTGCGAAATCACGTTTGGCCCCTCCTTCGCGTGGATCGCGCCTCGGTCTGCGACACGGATCTCCCAGGATCCATGCGTCCCGCTAAGACCTCAGGTCGGCGCGTCGCGGCGTTACTTCGGCACGGGCGTCGTGCCGACGCTCACCGTCGTACCTGGGGTAGCGATCCACTTGAAGTTGTCGACGAGCACGGTCGAGTCCCACGAGGAGTCGCCGGTGTCCCAGATGGCGAAGCGGACCTTGATCGTCTCGCCGCCCTTCACCGGCGCTTGCGTCACGAGCCAGCTCGTGGCGCCCGCGTCGTCCCAGTTGTTGAAGCCGGTGCCCTCCATCTCGCCGGTGCCGAGCGCGCACCCGTCGCACACGTCGAAGAACGCGATGTTCACGCTGACGGGGTTCTTCTTCGAATCGAAGGAGACATTGCCGTTGATCGAGCCCATCGGCGGCGGATCCACGAGCGCGATGAACTGATCGTTGAACGAGGTGCAGACCCACTCGGGGTACTCGAACGAATAGAAGTCAAAATCGAACGAGTAGCCGGTGGCGTTGGTCGGCGCGCGAACCACGACCTCGAGCCCCACGTCGTCATTGATGGTGTTCGAGCCGCTGCAGCTCGGGACGTCCTGCGGGAATCCGGGCGGAGGCGTGCCGGCGCCGAGCCCGTAGCAGGAGAGCTTCCCGCAGTTGTCGGGATCGGTCGCGTCCCGCGCGCGCCCGGCCGACAAGCCGAGGATGGCGCTGCCCTCGCGCGGCTTCACGTTCGGGCCGAAGTTGTCGAGCAAGCCGACGGCCGGCCCCGGCGACGCGGGAGCCCCGTTCGCGCGCACGTACGCGGCGCTGATGACGCCGTGCAGCTTGTCGGCCATGCCCGCCGTCTTGCAGAGGCCGATGGCCGCGGCGCCCTTCATCGGATCGAGGTCGCCGATCGCGAGGCCCGCGTCGCACGGCGGCTCGACCTCGTCGGTCTCCATGTCGCAGTCCTCGTCGGACATCTGCGCCATCGGGTCCATCGGATCGGTCGGTACCTCGACTGCGCCAGGGCTGACGTTGATGTCGCAGTCGTTGCAGTCACCCTGGTCGTCGGTGAAGCCGTCTAGATCGTCGTCGACGCCCGCGTCGGTCACGCACTCATTGCCGCTCGAGGCCGTGCCCGTCGTGTTGGGGTCGAAGCCCGTCGCGGTCGTGAAGTCCGAGCCGCCGCTGCCGTCGAAGCCGCCGCCGGTCGTCGTCGTACTGCTCGCGCTGGTGCTTCCGTCGTCGTTGTCGCCGAAGGCCGACGTTCGCGAAGCGGAGCACGCCGCCGCGACGCATCCCGAAAGAACGACGAGCCCCACAAGACTGCTCCGCTTCATCGCTGAATCTCCTTCGTCGTTGAAGGGCCTTCGTCATTGCAGGCCATGGCCCGTGACTGCCCTCGCCAAGCACGGCTTTCGCCAAGCATGGTGCGCCACAAGCAACGTTCGCACCAAGCGATTCGCGCCCAGTATAAATGGATCCGGCCACGCGCAGAAAGAGATCCTGCGCGCGCCACGACCTCTTGGTGCATCGGCCTTGGCTCGCCAGTGCCCGCACCACTCAGCCACTGGCCAGCCCGGTGAGCCACTGGCCAGCCCGGTCAACGGCCAGACCAGTCAGCCGGCCCCAGTCAGCCGGCCCCAGTCAGCCCGCCCCAGTCAGCCGGCCCCAGTCAGCCGGCCCCAGTCAGCCCGCCCCAGTCAGCCGGCCCCAGTCAGCCGGCCCCAGTCA
>SYFR01000007.1 GCA_005800325.1 Myxococcales bacterium
CCCTCGGCACGTGCGGCGGCGGCACGCCCGTCGCTCAGTGCAAAGACGCCGACGGCTGCTGCCCCGCCGGCTGCACGGAGGCCAACGACAACGACTGCGGCTGCGGCGTCAACCTCGCGCTCAGCGCCACGCCCTTGAGCTCCGGCGGCGGCGACGACGGCGAGGGCTACGGCCCGAAGAAGCTCAACGACGGCGTGTACGAGCAGGGCTGCATGAACGCCGGCTGCTCGGCTTGCTTCTGCTGGATCAACAACACGACGACGCCGGGCGGAGCCTTCATCGAGTACGACTGGAAATCGATCCAGACCATCGGCTCCATCTTCGTCGACGCCAAGGACTGCGCGACCAACTGCTCGGCGCAGGGGCGCTCGCTCTTCTCGGGCAAGATCGACTGGTGGGACGGCGCGAAATGGGTGACCGCCCACACGTTCACCGGGATCGACGGCGATCTCAAGGTCACCCTGCCCCAGAAGCTCCAGACGACGAAGCTTCGTCTCTACGACCTGACGACGGGCAAGTGCGGCCAGGGCTCGAACACGCTCATCTTCGAGTGGGGCGTGTACGGCGGCAGCAACTGCGGTCCCTAGCGGCAAATCAGAGCTTCGCCACCCCAAAAACACGGCCCTGGGCCTCCGCCCGCGGTACGGTCCACCGAGCGCCGATGGGCATCACGACCGTCCTCAACGTGTTCAAGCGGCCGAGCGCCCTCGTCCGCCAGTACGAGGCCATCAAGGCGCAGACCGTCCCGTCGAGCGAGATCCTCATCTGGATCAACCGCACGGACGACGACGCGATCAACGCCGACGTCGCCGAGCTCGCGGCGTCCCTCGCCGAGGAGGATCCGGCGGTGCGGGTCGCGCTGAACTCGCACAACTACGGCGTTTGGTCGCGCTTCGCCTTCGCGCTGAACGCCACGAACGAGTACGTCTGCGTGTTCGACGACGACACGTTTCCCGGCGCGCGCTGGTACGACAACTGCCTCTCGCAACACGCCGAGGCGCCCGGCCTCTACGGCACGATCGGGCTGCTCTTTTTGGGGACCGACTACAAGAAGCACGCGCGACTCGGATGGGCGACATGCATTCAAGGCCAGCGCTCGCTCGACGAGCGGGTCGAAGTGGACATCGTCGGCCACGCCTGGTTCTTCGCGCGCGAGCTGCTCTCGGTGTTTTGGCGCGAGCTCCCGCCGCCGCTCGCCACTCGGCGCGTCGGCGAGGACATGCACTTCTCGCACATGGTGCAGAAGTACTCGGGCCTGAAGACGTACGTGCCGCCCCATCCGCTCGACCAGCCCGAGCTCTGGGGCAGCACCGATCCGTATGCCTTCGGCGCCGACGACAACGCGCTGTGGCGCACGCCCGCCGGCGATGAAATGTGCCGCTTCCTCGAGCGCTGCCTCCACCGCGGCTACTCCCCGCTCGGGATCGCCAACCCTCAATACACGGCCTCGCTGCTGCACAAGTACTTCCAGCGCCCCACGCCATGAAGTCGGCTCCATGAAGTCGTTCACCCAGGACTTTCAGCGCTTCAAGGACAAGATCCTCTCGGGCGAGAACTTCGCCTACGCGCGCTATGCCGATGGCGAGGTGCGCATGATGCGCGGGCTCGCCGTGCCGCACGACACGCAGGCCTTTGCCATGGACGGCTGGTCTTGCGAAGGGCGGCTGTATCGGCTCGGGCAGGTCCTGCTCGAGTCCATCGCGCACACCGAGCCCGACTACTTCTACGCGATCACGAGCCCGAACCAGAACTACGACGAGTACCGCTTCTTGCGCGATCGCATTCGCGTCCCGGAAGACAACATCACGTTCGCGGATCTCTGGATCAACGGCAATTACGAGCGCTTTCGCGCGTTCCTCTTCGAGGAGATCCGCGAGCCCGTCGTCCTCATCGCCTCGGAGGATGGCGCCAAACGCGACCTCCATCCCCTTCGGTTCACGGACTATTTGACCATCCCCCCGCGCTGCCCCGACTTCTACGAAGAGCACGCGGACGAAATCGTCGAGACGCTGCGCGGCCTCGCCCACGACTACCGGGACACGCTCTTTCTCATCAGCGCAGGGCCCATGTCGGAGGCCATCATCCACCACCTCTATGGCATGAACCCGAGGAACCGTTATATCGACGTCGGCAGCGCCATCGACGAGCTCGTCCACGGCAAGAAGACGCGGCCGTACATGCTGCCAGGAAGCCCGTATCACGGTCAAATCGTCGAGTGGACGCTCGGCTGACGCGATGGCGAGCCAGCGAGGGACCTGCGCGTGATCTCCGTCATCTACGGTACGAGGCCCGAGTTCATCAAATTGCGGCCGCTCGTCGTGGCGCTGCGTGACCGGGAGTTGCCAGTCTGGCTCGTGCGCGTCGCGCAGCACACGGATCTGTGCGACGGCTTCGAGCACGACGCCTACGTCGAGATCCCGCCGCCGCGACCAGGCGCGAGCCGCCTCAACTCGATCTTCGGGCTCGTGCCGGCTATCGAGGCGGCAATCGCGGGCTCGGACACCTGCGTCGTGCAGGGGGACACCGCGACGGCGTTCGCGGCGGCGCTCGCGGCCTATAACCTCGAGCTCCGCGTCGTGCACGTGGAGGCCGGACTACGCACCTACGACCTTCGTAACCCCCACCCGGAAGAGTCGTACCGCCAGTGCATCTCGTCCTTGGCCACCCTCCACATGTGCCCGACCGAAGACGACGCGAGGAACCTCGCGCGCGAGCGACGCTCGGGCACGGTGCACGTCACGGGCAACACCGTGACGGACAACCTCGTGGCGCTCGTCCCCGAGCTCGGAGACGAGGTGCTCATCACGATGCACCGCCGCGAGAACCTCCCGCTTCTCGACCGCTGGATCGACGCCTTCAACCGCTGCGCCGCGGCGCTTCCGCAGGAGTTCACGTTCGTCTGCCACCCGAACCCCGCGGTGCGCACGGCGGCCACGCGCCTCAGCGGGCTCCGGCTCAGCGAGCCGCTCCCCTACGACGAGCTCCTCGAGCGACTGCGCAAATGCGCCTACGTCATCACCGACAGCGGCGGCCTTCAGGAAGAGTGCGCCTGGCTCAACAAGCGCGTCGTCGTGTGCCGCGTCGCCACCGAGCGACCTCAGACGCTCGGCACGACGTCCTTCTTGTGCGAGCGCCCCGAGGACCTCCTCGGCGTCGTCGAGCACGCGCTCAGGGCGAGCGCCGAGCTCGAGCGCTGTCCCTTCGGCGACGGACAGGTGGCGCCGCGCATCGCGAAGCTCCTCGAGGAGGCGCGCCGTGAGCCTCGATGACCTCACCATCGTCACCTACTCCCACAGCCGGTGCGCGGATCTGTGGCGTCCCTACCTCGACGCGTTGGCTCTGCGCCTTCCCGGCATGCCGTCGATCCTCATGGCCGACGTCGAGGCGGAGCTGCCGCCGCCTCACCGCCTCGCTCGCTACGACGAGCAGAAGAATTACTGCGCCGAGTTCGCGCGCATCCTGAGGCATGAAGTCAAGACGTCGTGCTTTCTCTACATGCAAGAGGACTTCTTCCTCTACGACGACGTCGGTGGACGACGGCTCTCTCGGTTCGTCGAGCTCGTGAGCCGCCGAAGCGTCGACTTCATCCGGCTCATTCGCTGCGGCAAGCACACGACCCTCCCCTACCCCGGCGAGCCCGATCTCTTCCACCTCAAGCCGAAGGGCGCCCCCCACGACGACCCGACGTCCTTCTCGATGCAGCCGACGATTTGGGATCGGGCCCGGTTCATCGAATTCTACGAGCTCGCCAACGTGGCCTCTTTCCAAGAGGGCGTCGTATTCAACGAGGCCATGAATCGCCTCGAGCTCCAAGGGCTCTACGCGTACCGAGGCGAGCCGAAGCGCGGGATGAACCACTGGGACTCGTCGGTGTTTCCCTACATCGCCACGGCGATCGTCAAGGGCCGCTGGAACGTTCGCGAATACGCCGCCGAGCTCGCGCCCTTCTTCGAGCGCTACGGGATCGACCCCCGCGTCCGCGGCGTTTTCTAGCCCTGGCGCACGCGCGCGCCCTGAATGTGCGCGAGTTGTGTCGGCTCGGCGGCAGGCGTGCTAACTGCCGGTGCATGACGGACACTTCGGGAACTTCGGGGACGACGCGCAAGCTCGCAAGCGCGTGCGCGATGGCTTTGGCACTCTCCGCCGCAGCGGGCTGCGCCTCGCGCGCCTTGCCGTTCGACCAGCTCGATCAGGCGCAGATCACCATCTACAAGATCCAACAGCCCGCGCCGCCGCCGCCCCCCGTGGTCGCCGGCGTGGCGGCAAGTCCGTGCGGGCTCGTGCCGCTGCCGCCCGAGCTGCAGGCGA
>SYFR01000441.1 GCA_005800325.1 Myxococcales bacterium
GCCGGTCCCGGTCTCGCCGGAGATCGCGACGGCGACGTCGATGCGCGCCACCTGCTGAACGATCTCGAAGACGATCTGCATCTTCGGATCGACGCCGACGAGCCCGCCGAGGAGGTGCCGGCGCACGCTCTTGTCGCGTGCCAAGAGCTCGGCCGCGCCCGCCACCTCTTCGTCGATGACATGGCGCAGCTCGGCCGGGAGCCGCGCGCGCAGCCGGTAGCGCACGCCGTCGTGCTCGACGACGCCCCAGCGCACGAGCGGGCCGAGGCATGCCTCGACGTCTTGCGCGTGCCGGCCGGTCCGCAGCACCGCATCCTCGAGCCCGAGTCCCACCTCATTGACCTCGAGCAGCTCGACCACGAGGCGCAGTCGGAGCGGCGACGCGAGCGCATGCCGGAGCTTCGGCACCATCTTGAGGCGCTCCACGCGCACGCGATCGACGAGCGGCGTCGCGGCGTTGGCGACGAGCTCGAGCAGCCGCCGATCGCGCGGGGAGAACGCGGCCTTGTGCGAGCTCGTGACGCCGAGCACGCCGACCACGATGCCCTGCGACCACATGGGCACGCAGAGCATCGAGCGAATGAGAAAGCCCTGCCGCTCGGCCGCCGAGAAGCGCTCGTCTGCCGCCGCGTCCTCGACGAGCGCCGATTGCCCCTCTTTCACCACCCAGCCGATGACGCCTTCGCCGGGACGAAACGGGAGCGGCCGCGCCGAGAGCCCCGTGCCCGCCCGCGCCACGCTGAGCAGCGACGCCTGCGACGCGTCGAGCATGCGCACCGAGGCGTGCTGCGCGGGAAGGATGACGAGCGCCGTGTCCGCCACGAGCGCGAGCGCCTGGTCGAGCGCCGGCCGCTCGCCGAGCGCTGCCGTCAGCTCGACGAGCTTCGCCAGCACCGAGCGCGCGTCGGGGCGAGGGTTCGCGGATGCGCTCATCGGCCGTCGTGCAGCTTATGGACATCAAGTCATGGCGCCAACACTTTGTCTCTCTTCTTGGACACTGTCCGCAATGTGTACACAAGACCCCGGCTGCGAGCGCGCAACGTGCCGGAACCACGGCTTGTCGCCGGCGGCACGCGCGGTGCTTACCCAGACGTCGGGCGTCAGCAACGCACGATCCCATCGAGACAGCCATGGCACATCCACGAGACGAACTGGACGAAGACGGTTTCATCCCGCCCTCGAGCGGAAGCTTCCGAATCATCGAGACGCGCCTGCCGGTCGCGGGCGAGGACTTCCCGCGGCACCGCGCCGAGCTCGAGCAGATGTTCTCGAGCGAGGAGGCGTGCCTCACGTACCTCGAGCGCATGCGGTGGCCGCGCGGCTTCACCTGCGCCGACTGCGGGATCAAGGGCGAGCCATGGCGCTCGGGCACGGGCCTGCTCGGCTGCGCGTACTGCAAGGCGCTCGTCGCCGTGACGCACGGCTCGATCTTCCACGGCAGCGCGATCCCGCTCATGCGCTGGTTCCGCTCGGTGTGGGAGGTCACGGAGCACGAGGCGGGCACGAGCGTCGTCGCGATGCAGCGCGTGCTCGGCGTCCGCGAGAGCGAGCGCGCGGCCCGCTGCCTCGGTGCCCTGCGCGCCGCGATGACGCTGCCCACGAAGCGCCGGCTGCGCCGCAACGTCGAGCTGGCGCGCGTGCCGCTCGAGGTGCAGACGAGCCGAGGGGGCGGCCGCGCCTCGACCTGCAAGGTGAATGCTTTCCTCGCGGTCGCGCCGCGCGGCACCGAGATCGGGCAGCTCCGGCTGCGCTATACGCCGTCCGCCGACGGCAGCGATGCCCTCGCCTTCGCGCGAGACTTCATCGAGCCGGGCAGCGTCATCGAGACCGCGCCGTGGGCCGGCTACCGACCGCTCGGCCTCGCCGGCTACAAGCACAAGGTCACGCCGCCGCCGATGGCGCACACGCACGACGCGGTGGCGCTGCCGCTCGTCCACCAGATCGCGAGCGTCCTCAAGCTCTGGCTGTGGAGCTCGCCGGAGGTCAGCGTCGACTCGCTCGCGGGCTACCTCGACGAGTTCACCTTCCGCCTCAACCGCCGCTGGTACCCGCGCGGCCTCTTGTTCTATCGGTTGATGATCCTCTCCGCGCTCTACGAGTCATCGGACGAGGAGCTGCTCGGCATCGCCGTCAACGGCTGAGCCGGCGCCGCGCGGCACGACAATTCGAGGTGCGCCCCGGCGGGCTCGGCGGTAATCGCGGCCCGATGAAGGTGCACCTCGTCGACGGAACCTACGAGCTGTTTCGCGCGCACTACGGCGCGCCGCCGGCGACGGACGCGACCGGACGCGAGGTCGGAGCCACGCGCGGGCTCGTGCGGTCGCTCGCGGCGCTGCTCGCCGACCCCGAGGTGACGCACGTCGCGGCCGCTTTCGACACGGTGATCGAGTCGTTCCGCAACGCGCTGTTCGCCGGGTACAAGACCGGCGAGGGCATCGAGCCCGCGCTCCTCGCGCAGTTCGCGCTCGCGGAGCGTGCCGCCCGGCTGTTGGGCATTTGCGTCTACGGGATGGTCGACTTCGAGGCCGACGACGCCCTCGCGACGGCCGCGCATCGGCTCTTCGCTGCGCCCGAGGTCGAGCAAATCGTGATCTGCTCGCCGGACAAGGACCTCGCGCAGTGCGTCGTCGGCAGGCGCGTATGCGGCTTCGATCGCCTGCGCGAGACGCTCCTCGACGAGGGCGGCGTCGTTGAGAAATTTGGCGTGCCCCCGCGCTCGATCCCCGACTGGCTGGCGCTCGTCGGCGACGCCGCCGACGGGATCCCCGGGATCCCCCGGTGGGGAAAGAAGGGCGCGGCTGTGGTGCTCGCGCGCTACGAGCGCCTCGAGGCGATCCCTCTCGACGCTTCGGCTTGGGACGTCTCGGTGCGCGGCGCAGCCTCGCTCGCCGAGAACCTGAAGGCTCGGCGCGACGACGCCCTGCTCTATCGCACGCTCGCCACCCTGCGCACCGACGTCCCCATTCCGTGCGAGCCGGCGGACCTCGAGTGGCGTGGGCCGAGCCCCGAGTTTGCCTCGTTTGCAGCCGAGCTCGGCCTCGGCGAGCGAGTCGTGGAGATGCTCGACCGCGCCGCGCCATCGAAGCGCCGCGCTCGCGCGTGAGGCCCGCGATCGATCGACGAGTCGGCCTTGGCAGGCCGTTGAGAAACGGACCGAGACAGCGCGCCGAGGCGCTAGAGCTTTCCGTACTCGGCGCAGCCCCACGCCTGAACGCGAAGCTCCCAGTCCCAATCCGAGAAGTTGTGCGTGCCCGCGCGGCGCACGGTCCAGTAGCGGCCGTTCGTCAGCTCGAGCTGCTTGTCGAGCGGGATGATCTGCTGCGCGTTGTAGAGCTGATCGTCGCCGTTGAGCGAGAGGCCACTCGACACGATGGGAGCGATGGCGCCGACGGTCGTGAAGATCCAACCCTTGTCGCCGGGCACTACGTCGCCGACCTTCGTCGCCGCGTTGCCGACCGCGTCCACGAGCTTCTGATAGCCGTCGCTCGTGTCCGACTCGATGCAGTCGTAGGTGACGAGCAGGTTGCCGGCCGGGCTCAGCGGGCCCTTTTGACCCCAGAAAACGCCGGACTCGAGCGCAAAGCTATACTCCTCTCCTTCGTCGAGCGGCTTCGTCTTCGGCGTGATCCGCACCTCGGCGCCGGTCATCGCCTCGGACTGGATGATGCAGTAGACCTCGTCGTTCACGAAATCGTCGTCCTCTTCGTGCACCTTGATGCTCGCGACGCCGAGGCGCAAGAGCGGTGCGCCGCACTCGAGCGTGCCGCCGGGAGGCGTGTCGAACTCCCCCATCACGCTCATCGGCGGGAGCTCCCGCCGGCGCTCGGGGTGCTTGGCGCGGTACGAAGCGGCCGTGCCCATGCCCACCTTGGCGAGCTCCGCCGCGAGCGCCGCCTTCGCCGCCGGGTTCGCCGCGAACACCGCGCGCAGCTCGGTGATGAGCGGGTGTTCGTCGCCGCGCTCCTCGGAGTCGAGCGCCGCGGCCACGACGCGCATCGCGGGGCCGGCCTCGGTCACGAACGCCGCGAGGCGCGCACCCAGCTTCTCGCGCGACATCCACTCCATCTTCGCGATGTTGAACTCGCTCGCGTTCGGCATGTCGAGGGGCGGAATGAACGCGTTGTCGCAGCTCGGCGCGATCTCGCACGGCTCGCACTTCTTGCAGTCGGTCTCGCAGGTGTGGCAGTTCTCGTCCTCGGCGCAGGTGCCGTCGCCGCAGGGCTCGCCGGTGCCACCGCCCGCCGTCGAGCTCGACGAGAGACCGCAGTCGCAGGAACTGAGGCCGCTGCCGTCATCGAGGCAGATCTGCACGCTGTCGCTGCCGCCGGGGCACGCGCAGATCGTCTGATGTCCCGGCACGCACACCTGCTCGGTGACGTCGTTGGTGTCGGCGTCGGTCGTCGAGTCGGCGGCCGCACATGCCGCGATACCGCCGCCAAGCCCCACCAGAAGTAGCGATGCGTACGTCCTCAAGCTCATCGGTTTCACTCCTCGCAGCGATCGAAACACAGCCCGTGGGCCCAAGTGCGGGCGCCCGCCATCCGGCAGGCGCTCGACGCGAGCCGTGATTGTGCCCGATTCCGACGTGGCTGTCGCGCCATCCGAAGGCCCGTGCCGTCGCCCCATGCGTGGCACTGTGGGCCGCCACGGGGACGGCGTAGGTTTGCGCGGGGCAGCGAAGGCTCGACGCGATGGCGACTCAGCTCGACGACAGCCGCTCGGCTCGAGCCCGGTCACGCGCATCGTCGCGGGTCCCCGGGACACGCTGGGTGATCGCGCGATCCCCTCGCCCTTCAGCCGATCGGAAACTCGACGCCCTGCGCGAGCGGCAGGTTGCCACCCCAGTTGATGGTGCAGGTCTGCCGGCGCATGTACGCCTTCC
>SYFR01000442.1 GCA_005800325.1 Myxococcales bacterium
CGAGCTGCACGCGGAGGCGGCGAGGCCATGGCCCGTGCGGCCGCTCACGGCGCGGGCACGGGGTACGCCATGACGAGCCCCGGCGAGCACGGCGGCGCCGAGGCCGACGACGTCGCTGTCGAGGTCATGCCGACGCTGCGAGCCGCTCGGGCGATCGCCGCGCGCGCCGAGAGCCCCGACGTCGCGCTGGTCATCGTCGCGAACGACGAGACGAGCCGAGTCCTCGTGTCACTCGGCTCGAGCGTGGCCGAGCGCGTCGTGCGTCGCTCGCCGGTGCCGGTGCTCGTCGCCCCGTCGTACGGCACCGCGGCGGCGCGAGCTCACCACTGACGAGCGGTCATCGCGCGGCGCTCTCGTCGGCGAGCGTCGCGGGCGCCGGAGCATGGGGCCGCCGGTCCATGCGCCCCGGGCGACGTCCGCGCGCAAGCCAGGTACGAATCGCGACACGCACGATTCTCCGCACCGTCGCGGCATCGTGCGACGTATCGACGACGACGTGGTGGTCACGGTCGAGCTCTACGACCGGCTGCCACCGCTCGAGGAACTCATCCACCATGGCGGGGTGCGCGTCGCTCTCGGCGGCGCCGCTCTCGTACCGCGCTCGAACGCGCTCGCGGCACAGCTCGAAGGGAGCGCGACACTCGACGAACAACCACGGGCGCTCGCGTACGCGGGAGAGAAACGAGCGCCGGAGCCACCTCGAGCGGAAGCTCGCGTCGACGACGACCGCGCGACCGCTCGATACGACGAGCTGCGCGCGCTCTAGCACCGCACGATACACGGCAGCCGTCGTGCTCGAACGGTAGGCGCCGCGGAACGGAAGCGCGGGTCGCCGGAAGGCGGGTCGGTCCTCGCGCGCCAACCTCCGGCGTACGCGATCGGTCGACACGACCGGAGCGGCGAGCTCGCCCGCGATGAGCTCGGCTACCGTGCTCTTGCCAGCGCCGACGACGCCGCCCACGCACACGATCGAGCTCGGATGGAGCGAGGGGCGCGTGAAGGCGAGCGCGAGCAAGAAGAGCCTCCTCGCCTCTCGCTGTTTCTCGCGGCGGACGTGCGCCGGAGCCTGTTCGTCGCACGCAACGAGCGCCGCGATCTTCGCGCGGACGTAGGCGCGATACCCGAGGTAGAAGTCGACGACTCGGTACGCGTCGAAGTCGTCCGCCGCGATCGCGTAGCACCCGATGCAGTGCTCGGCGAGGTCGGCGCGGTCGTTGGCGAAGAGGTCCATCGCGAGAAAGGCGATGTCCGCGCACACGTCGGCGTGGCGGTAGCGGTCGTCGAACTCGATGCAGTCGGTGAGCGTGACGTCGATGCGTCCGTCAGGGGCGCGCAGGAGGTAGATCTGCTCGAGCCGAAGATCGCCGTGGGTGTCACGCACGCGCTGCCGTCGCACGCGCTCGTCGAACCGCTCGCTCTCCCGCGCGAGGAACCCGAGCTGCGCCACCTCGATCGCCCGGGCGGCTCGCTCGCCGATGAGGGCGGCTGCGAGGTCGGAAGCCTGCCTGAAGTTCTCGCGCACGTTCGCCTCGATCGCCTCGCGGGACCCAGCGCGCGCAGTCGCGAGATTGACCGTCGCCTGCTCGTGAAAGCTCGCCACACACTCGGCGATCGCGCGCACCTCCGTTCGGTCGAGGGCGAGGCGCCGCAAGAGCACGTCCGCGCGCGCGTCGCTCGGGAGCCGCACCATCTCGACCGCCCAGTCCACGACAGGCCCCGCGCCGCCGAGCCGATGCACGCCGTGTCGCAGCACGACCGGGACGACGCCAAGGTAGACCGCGGGACTGTAGCGACGGTTGAGCACGACCTCCCGCTCGCACGCGACACGGCGCGCCTCGAGCGAGGAGAAATCCAAGAAGCCGAGCGAAACCGGCTTTTTCACCTTGAACGCGCGCCCCTCCGAAAGGAACACCCACGAGACGTGGGTCTCGACGAGCTCGTGTCCGAGCGCCAGGAGATCCGCGACCAGGCGACTCATGTCGAGGGAGTCGCTCCGCGCGCCGCGGCGTGGCCAGTGTGGACGCGCGGGGTCTCGCGCACGACACGCGGCTCGGCGCGCTCGAGGACACTGAGCAGCGCGGGCTCGTCGAGGGTCTCGCGTTCGAGCAGGCGCTCCGACAGCTCGTCGAGCACGTCGCGGTGCGCCAGCAGTCGGTTCTCCGCGAGCTCGAGCGCGACGAGCACGATGCTGCGCGACTCCTGCTCGACGGCGAACGTCGTTTGCTCGCTCACCTGTGGCTGGTCGGCGACGCGGCGCCCGAGGAACGGGTGCTCGGCGTGGAGGTCGAGGTGGATGGGCCCAACGTCGCGGCTCATCCCGAAATTTGCGACCATCTGCTCGGCGATCCGGCTCGCCTTGCGCAGGTCGTCCTCGGCGCCCGTCGACACGTCGTCGAACACGATGCGCTCTGCGGCAAACCCTGCCATGAGCACACGAAGCTTCGCCTCGAGCTCGCGCCGCGTGACGATGTAGCGATCGGCCTCGTGCTTCTGCTGCGTGGCCCCGAGCGTGGAGCCCCGCGGCAGGATGCTCACGCGCCGCGGCGGCTCGCTGTTCGGATCGAGATAGGCGACGAGCGCATGCCCCGACTCGTGCACGGCGACGCGCCAGCGCTCATGCTCACTCAAGATCGCCTCGCGCACGTCTCCGAGCACGATGCGCTCCATCGCGCTCTCGAAGTCGGCGGAAGTGAGCGCCGTGCCGCCGCGTCGCGCGGTGCGGATCGCCGCCTCGTTCACCAGGTTCGCGAGATCGGCGCCCGAGAACCCCGGCGTCGTCCGCGCCACGTCGTCGAGGTTCACGCCCGGCTCGAGCGGCTTGTTGCGGACGTGCACGTCGAGGATGGCGCGCCGCGCGAGGTACGCCGGCTTGTCGAGCACGATCTGCCGATCGAAGCGGCCCGCGCGAAGCAGCGCTGCGTCGAGGACGTCGGGGCGGTTCGTCGCGGCGAGCACGATGGTCTTGTCGTTCCTCTCGAAGCCATCCATCTCGTTCAAGAGCTGGTTGAGCGTCTGCTCGCGC
>SYFR01000443.1 GCA_005800325.1 Myxococcales bacterium
CTCCGGCTCCGGCTCGAACACCTCCGCCAGGACATCGGTGTGGACGCCCAGCGCACTCTCGACCGCGCTCTCGATGAACGGCGTAGGCTCGGGCTCGACTCGACCGCTGCCTGCAAGGAGTCCCTCGCTCACGGAGGAGGCGTCCACCAGCTCGACGGCGCCAAGGTCGGTGATCTCGACTTCGCCGTCGTCGGCCGATGCCACCGCGGCCATCTCTCCGAGCGTCGGCTCGAGCTCCGCGGGCCGCACCGGCTCCTCGAGCGTCGCCTCGAAATCCGAAGGAGGCTGCGCCGACGCCGCGACCGCCGAGGGGCGCTCCGAAGCCCCCCGCGTCGCCGCCCGCGACGAGTCATGTGCCTCGTCGTCGATCCCCTCCCACTGCTTTGCCCGGCGCCGAATGGACGCCGCACCAAGCGACGGCAGCGGCGGCGGGCGAACGCGCGGTGGAGGAGAAGCATGTGCCTCGCCCGGCTCTGCGTGCGACGTTGGCCGGCATCGATCCACCGTCTCCGGCTCCGCGCTCACCGGCGGCTCCAGCGTGGGTCGCTCACTGCCGAGCGCGGCATCGGCCTCGCTCGTCGGATCGCGTTCCTCGCCTGCGCCATCGCTTGCGTGCAGCCGTCGCGAGCTGGACGGCTCCGGCGTCGCGTCCGCGAAGAAGAGCTGGTCGAACAGCGCATCGCCGCGCTCGGAGTCCGGGATCGCATCGCAGAGATCCGCGGCCGCGCGCGGTAGCGGCGGAGGCTCGCCCATCGCGCGGCGCGGAAATCGCGACGGAGACAGACCGGCCGGCGGCTGGGATTCTCCAGCCTTGGGCGGTGGCTTGCTGGGTCGGTCCCCGCTCATTTCACTTGGCTCCCATGCCGAGCCGCTGTCGCAGCGCGACGAGCTCGCCGGACAACGCAAACGACAAGAGCGCCCGCGCACGCTCGTTGGTCTCGAGCGTCGCCCGAGCTGCGGATCCCTTCGGCCCGGCGACGTCGTCGAGCGCCGCCGCCGCATCGCCGGTTGCCACCACGGTCATGCGATCGAGACTCCGTCGCGCCGCCGCGATCCAGGCCGCGACGTCGGGCTCGCTCGCGCGAACGGCCGCGCACAAGTCGGCCGCAACTTTGCGAAGCTTGCGTGGCATCGCTCGTTTCACCGCGCGCTCGACCTCCGTGTAGACCGCGAGCCTCGGCTCCGGCACGGCGACCCCAACGTCAAGGCTCACGGCCGCGACGATCGCAGCGACCGTGTCCTCGTCGAATCGAAGTACGAGCGAGGTCCCGCGCCGCAGCCCGAAGGCCTCGCGCGCGATGGCGGCACGCATCGGCGCGGTGAGCGGCGCGCGTACGTCTTGGCCCACGACGAGCGCGGGAAGCTCACCGGCAACACCGACGACCGCCCGCGGATCGCGCCCCCCGACGTACAGCTCGAAGTCGGCAAAGCCGAGCGCGCCCATCCATCGCGACACCTCGACGCGGAGCTGCGCCCCGGCGTCGACGCGCTCGCGCCGACCGACGCCTTCGCTCTTCAGGGATGGACCGAGCGCCTCGGAGACGAGCCCCGCGATCGCGGAGAGCAGAGCCGCGAGCGGCCCGGTGTCATCCGGGTCGCCGATCGCGAGGATTTCCGCGCGATCGAGCACGACGGCAGGCTTCTGGCTCGAGCGTGCGTCGAGCCGCGACGCGACACTCCTTCGCTCGCGGTCCTCGTCACCCAGCGCTTCGAGCACGCCGAGCACGGCGCGATGTCGATCCAGCTCGCTCCCCCATGCGAGGATTTCTGCGAGGAGCACGAGGCGCGGAGCATCGAAGGGCGAGGTGCCGAGCTGCGCCAGCAGTCGCTGCCGCCCGACGTGCAACCACTGCTTCTTCTGTGCAAGGTCGAGCTCGGTGCGGAGCACGAGGCCGAGCGCTTCGGTATCGTCCGGCGCCTCGCGCAAGAGTCTGGCGACGGCTTTTTCTGCACGCTTGGGCTTGTCCAGCTTGTCGCGGTAGATGGCCATCGCGAGCCTGGCCGCGTCGATGCGGCCGCTCGCCTGCTCGCGTTCCTCCATCAGCTGCTCGAGCACGCTGGCGGCTTGCTCCCAGCGCCCGAGACGGGCCGCGGCGCGCGCGAGGCGCTCCCGCACCTTGACCGTCGAGAGCCCGTCCTTGTGCACGAGCTGCAGAACCTCGAGCGCGAGTTCGGGCTGTCCGAGCTTCTTCTCGTAGAGATCGACCGCGGCCATGGCGGACATGAGCCGCTGCTGCGCGGGCGCGTCGGTGAGCACTGCGAGCCGCGAGAGCAACGGCGCCGCTTCCGCGAATTCACCCCCATTGATGCGGATTTCCGCGGCGAGCGCGAGCGCACCGACGTGGTCGGGCTCGAGCATCGTCACGTCGTTGAGAGCCGCGAGCGCCGCCTCCTTGTCTCCCCTCTTGCGGAGGACGCGGGCGCGTTCCCAATAGAGCTTGGTGAGCTCGGCCTCGTCTTCCGCGACGTCCAGCCTGCGCGCGATGAGCCCGAGGAGCAGCTCGTCGTCGTTGCGGCCTCGCACGCGACGAAAGAGCCGATCGAACGCGATGGCTCGCCGCGGATCTCGCTCGAGTGCGCGGGCGAACGCCGCCTCGGCCTCGTCTCCGCGCGCGAGTCGCTCGAGCAGAATGACACCCGCATTCTCCCACGCCTCCGCGGCGCGCGCGTCATCGCGCACCTGGCCGGCGATGCACAGCGAGGCCTTTGCGAGCAGCGGCCAGTCGTCGGTTGCGGCGGCTGCGGCGCGCAGCCCCTCCCACGCCGCGAGCTCGCCGGGCGCCTCTTCTGCGACGGCGAGAAACGCTTCCTTCGCGGCGTCGTTACGTCCCGCCGCGAGATCGGACCAAGCGGCCAACCGTGCCGCGTCGGCATTTGCGGCTTGCCCGAGCGCGTCGCCGAGCCCGCGCAACGCCAGCGCACGCCGGTTCGTCGCGCAGCCAGGTGGCGCGAGCTCGAGGTTCGCGAGTCGTGCCGCCGGGTCGGCCGACACGATCGGCTCCTCGCCGCGCGACGCTCCTGTGACGACGGCCATGCCCGCCGCCCACGCCCGCAGCGCCGGGCGTTCCGCCTCGTCAACGACCTCAGCGAGGAGGCGACGAGCGGCGAGCTCATCGGTGGCGTCGCCAAACTCACGGGCTGCGCTCAGCCACGCGAGCGCCGCGGCCACACTCTCTTGCTCTCGCGCCCAGGCGCGGGCGGCAGCGAGGGCCAGCCCGGGATCACGCTCGACGAAGCGTGCACGACGAAACCGCTCCGCCAGGGCGACCGCGCGCGCGGAGCCGCCGTGAGACTCGAGGCGCGCCAACGCGGTCTCGAGCTCGGGGCTCGCCGGCGCGTTGGCCGCAAACAAGAGCTCTCCAAGGGCCGCCGCGTCGCCGATCTCGCCATCGGGATCGGTGGCAGCGAGCCGCCCGAGGACCGCCGCGGGATCGAGCTCGCCATCGCGCTCGACCAACGCGAGCCCAAGCTGCTCGAGCTCGCTCAAGATGCGTCCCGACGCGGTCCGCCGCCCGAGCGCAGCGATCCGCGCGCGCGTGGCACGGTCATCGACGCCGGAGCAACGAAGGGCCCATGCGAGCAGGGGGCCCGCTGCCTCCGGGGCCCGCACGTGCGCGCGCTCCATCGCCGCGATCGCCGCCACGCGATCCTCGGCTCGCCAAAGTCGAAGGCCGGCCTCGAGCTCTAGCGCCGCAGCCATGGCCGGCTCGCTCACGGCCGTCGCGCACGCCGAGAGCACCGCGGCTGCGGCTCGGCCACCGTCGCTGCGCTCGCGTAGCTCGGCGAGGAGCAGCGCGACGATCACGTCCTCCGGCGCATGCTCGTGCTCGCGGGCAAGCCAAGCCGTCGCGAGCTGCACTTCTCCGCACCGCGCGCCGAGCCAGGCCGCTACGGTGACGAGGCCGCGGCCGAGCGCGATGTCCGCCTCCCCCTTCGCGAGCTCGTGAACGCGTGCTGCGCGCTCCTTGCTGGCGCTGCCGTCGGCGTACGCGACGAGCGCGCGCCCGAGCCACCCGGTGGCCCCGTCGCAAGCGGCGAGCCGCGCGAACGACGCGATCGCGCGCGGAGCGTCCCCGTGCTCCAGGCAAACACGGCCGAGCTCGACGGCGAGGGCCGCCCGCTCGCCGTCCCCGACCTCGCGCGCTTCGATCAGGCGCAACGTCGCGGCCTCGTAGCCGGCGTCGTCGCCGAGCGCACCGGAGAGCATCCGGTCGATGCGAGCCAGCGCGACCGCGTCGGCGCCGAGCTGCGCCGCCCGCTCGAGCGCGTGCTTCGCCTCCGCCAACCGTCGCGCGCGCAGCGCCCACACGAGCGCCGCAGAGAGCCATGCACGTGCCCTCGCTGCGTCGTCCCCTCGGGCGGCCTTCTCCTCGAGCGCGCGCGCGAGCCGTTCACCGCCGTCGCCTGCGAGCAGCGAGAGGCGTCTCGTCTCTGCGACGACGCTGCGCGGATCGAGCTCGAGCGCCCTCGTATAGGCCGCGATCGCCGCCTCCGCGTCGCCGAGAGCCTCTTCCGCAATTGCGATGCGGACCCACATGGCCGCGCCGACGGCGCCGCTCACTCCCAAAGCGACCTGCGCGCGCGCGCACGCGACGGCGCCCTCCGCGTCCCCGACCGCGTCGCACCCTGCGATGTGAAGCCGGGCGACGAGCGGCGAGTCGGGCATGCGCTCGCGTGCGGCAGCGAGCGAGTCGGCGGCACCGGCTTCATCTCCCAGACGACGGCGCGCGTCCGCCGCGCGGAGCCACGCGGCCGCGGCGTGGGCCGGCGTCCTCAGCGGTCGAGGCACGCCCGTCGCAGCCGCGAAGTCCGGCGCCGCGAGGCACGCGGTAATGAGCTCGGCCTGGCCCTCGAGCGCGCTCGCCGCGCCTTGTTCGTCCGACGTCCGCACCGCGATCCGCTCTTGCGCGAGACGCGCGAGGTATCGTGCGCGCCCCTCGAGGCCCACCGCCTGCTCGAGCAAGGCCGCGGCCACTTCCGGCGCGCCGAGCGCCACCCGAAGCTCCGCGAGCGCCATCAACAGCGTCGCTTGAACGGTACCGTCGGAGGCGAGCCCCGCGCGCGCCGCTAGCGCACGAGCCCGCGCCGCTCTGTCCCCATCGCGCGCCGCCGCGAGCTCGAGCGCGAGCCACGCCGCGGCGTCCGTCGGATCGAGCTCGACCGCTTGCTCGAGGCACGCCCGCGCGCGGGCAGAGTCGTTGTCGACGTCGGCTCGATACGCCGCGAGGTCGAACAGCGCGCGCGTCGTCTCCTCGGTGTCGCTCGCGGTATCGACGAGCCGCTCGTGCAGTGCCGCCATGCCGACGTCGCCACCCCGGCGTGCCATCGACGCGAGCAGCGCCTCGAGCGGCTCGCGGAAGCCGCCGTCCGCGTCAGCGGCCGCCCGATACGCCTGCTCGGCGGCCGGCTCGTCGCCTCGCGCCGCCTCCAGCACACCGATCTCGTGGTGGAGGATCGCCTGCCGCGTCGCGTCACTCGCGAGCGCCACTTCGGCTCGAAGGCGAGCGAGCGAGGCGTCGATGCGTTCGGGTGAGCTCTCTACCGTCATCCGCTTTGTGGCGCTCGAAGCTCGTGTTCCTGGTCAACGAAAGCCAATCACCGCCTGACACTGCGGGCGGTGTGCGTCGCGCTGTCGTGCACCGCGGTGGCGATGCGCCTCGACCTTAGCGAAAGCGCACACGAGAGCCCACCTTTGAATCCGCGCGGGGACCTCTCTCATGCACCGCGCTAGGCGAGCAGCTTGTCGAGCTTCTCCTCGACCTTGCCGGAGATCATTCCCTTCATCGCTTTCAGCAAGAAAGGCAGGTCGATCTCCACCCGCACGACGCTCGACGTCACCTTCACGATCCCGGACGCGCCCTTGGCGGTGCCGCTGTCGGCCTTGAAGCGAATGTCGTCGCCTTGCCAGTTCCAGCCGATGCCGAGCTTGCCCTCCAGATCTTTGGCAAGCTGCTCGGCGCGCAGCTTCGCGTCGGCGAGGCCGAGGTTGTGAGACCTGCTGATTTCGATGGTCGCCATCGCGGCCGCGACGCTATCCCGTTACTTGACCCGCCGCACGATCCAAAACCCCCGCGGCGTCTCGACGGGCTCGCTCACTGCCTCTTTCTCGAGGCTGAACACCGCGTATTCGACGCTCGGTTCGAGGATCCCGCGGAACATCTTGCCGGCATCCACGGTCGAGCCGGCGTCACCGCGCTTCACCGCCGCGGCGAAGTCCTCCCGCGCGGCGACGGCGAGCTCCTCGGCGAGCTTCAGCGCGTCCGCCTTGCTGCGCGTCCCAGGGGCCGCCCCTTGCGCACCCGCGAATTGAATCAGCACGACGCCGATCACCATGCTCTTCGGCGCCTTGCCCAGGTCGAGCGCCGCGCCCGAGCCATCGGGCGCAGCCACGCCGTCCGCCGCCTCACCGTTCTCCGGTACCGGCGCGCGGGCCAGCTCGGCGGAAGCCGCGGCGTCGGCCGCCACCGCGGTGTCGGCGTTCGCGTCGACCGTGCCCGGGGCGGCCGCCCTGTGGGCGCCCCCACTTGCGGCGGGCTCCGGTCGCCGATGAGCGCCGGCCATGCGGTAGTCGCCACGCGGCATGACGAGCAAGCCGAGACCGACGCCCACGAAGGCGAGCAATACGGCTGCGGCGGTCTTGTTCATGACGCGGCCTCGCATACCACATGAAACGCCGGCCATGAAAACCCGGCCATGAAAACCCGGCGCGATGCTGGTAGCGTTGCCCGCGATGAATCCGCTCGCCTGGCTCGGGTTCGGGCGCAGCAAGGCCCGCCTCGAGCACCTCGCCGCGATTCACGCGCGCATTCGGCAGCTCTTGCCGGACGACGAGCCCGTGGTGCTCCGCTACATCGTGACCGTGGCCGTGCTGCTGACGCGCGTCGCGCAGTCCGATGGCCGCTTCCTCGAGTGCGAGCGCGACCACCTTCGCGCGCTGTTTCGGCACATCGATCGCCTGCCCCCAGCCGGCATCGACGCGCTCTGCGACACGCTGAACGAGCACGTCGCGCGCCTCACCGCGGACGAGCTCGACGTCTGCTACCGGGAGCTCAAGTCGCTCTGCGATGCCGGCGAGCGCATGCAGCTCATGCGCCTCCTCGCGAGCCAAGCGACCGCCGACGGCGTCGTCGAACCGGCGGAGCACGTCGCTCTCGTCGAGATCGCGACGGCCCTCGGCGTGCCGCTCGATGCCATCGAGCCGCTCGAGATCGAGGCGCTCTCCGAGGTCCCCTCGCGCGTCGTCCCATCCCTCACCGACGAGGCCCCCGCCGACGAGGCGCTCGAGATCCCGCCGCCTGCGCGCCTGCCGACTAGCGGCGACGACTAGCGGCGACGACTAGCGGCGACGACTAGCGGCGACGACCAGCGGAGCTCCGCTGGGCTCTGCGGCCAGGCGTTGTGATCCATCAAGCGTACTAACCGCGGGCATCGGCGCTCGGCTTTTTCGCCCGCGCACGCAGCCGCGAGAGTCGTCCGCGCAAGTCGAGCGGCTCTTGCTTCATCACGCTCACCACCACCGAGCCGATGAACAGCGCCGCGCCCCCCAAGAGCAGCGCCTCGCCGACGTTGAAGCAATAGTGCCAGTTGCCGGCGCCGCCGACGGCCATGATGAAGAGCCCCGCGACGCCGACGCCCATGCCGACGACCGGATCGGGCCCTACCCCGGCCATAGCAGCTTCACCGGCTCCATCACCGTGCGCGGGCCCGGGCGCCACCGACGCGTCTTCTTTCTCCACTCGGCGACGCTAGCACGCGCTCCGCGGCGGCCGCATGTCGCGCATCAAGGTTCGCGCCCCGGAGCTCTCTGGCCCGCCTCGCAGGGAGCATGGACAACCGTTGTCTCACTTCACACCGCGGATGGATCCCACCGAGCCCGGCGCCGATGTAGGCCGGCGCACGCTGAAATTTGCGAAATCTCCCTGGTTTTTCGCCAGATCGTCTGAAACTCTCGCAGGCGCATGAGCTCGAAACGACGTGGCACGCCTGGTGCACGACGGGACCCGCTGCTGGTCGGAGTCACCATCGTGTCGGAGAGGACGAACCAATTGCGCGCGGGCTTCGCGCTGACCTTGATCGCTGCGGCGACGCTGGCCTCGGCTCTCGGCGGCGGCTGCGACGACAGCGCGGGGCCGCAGCAGCTCCTGCTCGCGACGAGCTCGGGCTCGGGCGGCAGCGACGGCGGCGGCGCACCGAACCTCGGCGAAGAGATGTTTCACGCGCTCGAGGCGGACCTCGTGAAGGAGTGCGGCGCTTGCCACAAGCTCGGCGGGCTGGCCGACACGCCCTTCCTTGGCGATCCGGACTCGCAGAACCCCGCCCCTTATGACGTGATGACGAGCTGGCCAGACTTCGTCGTCAAGGATTGGGCGACGAGCCTCCTCGTCAGCTGGCCCGCGGCCGGGTCGCACAGCGGCCCCGCCCCTTCCGAGACGCTCGGCGCCGCGCTCGAGGCCTGGCTCGCAGAAGAGGCGAAGGCGGTCGAGGACGTAGCCAACGCGCCGTCGCCCACGATCGCGCCGAAGAAGCCCATCATGGGCTTCAACTCGCTCTACCTCGACGCGCTCGGCGCCGACTTCACGGGCATGGCCATCACCTTCTGGGCCGAGGAGCTCACCGACAAGTCGCTCGCGCTCACCGAGATCCAGCTCTACCCGACGCCGAAGCTCGGCCTCAAGTTCGAGCACCCGCTCTTCGTCGTCTACCCGATCGGGACCATCGACGGCGAGCCGGATCCCATCGACAGCTTCTCGAACGTCGCGGGCGAGGTCGAGGCGGGTAAGCCGGCGAGCGTCGGCCCGGGCACCCTCGTCCTCAGCAACTGGAAAAAGGGCGCGAAGCTCTCTTTGGCCTTCGACGTGCTCGAAGTCGTCGACCCGGCGGGCGGCGGCGGCGGCATGGGTGGCGGCGGCGGCGGCGACGTCGGCGACGGACCGTGCCAGGCCCTCGACGCCTTCACGGCCGAGGCGGCCCCCGCGCTCTCGCCTTGCGTCGGCTGCCACGGCGGCGGCAACGGCGCCGCGACCAACGCTGTCGACATGTCGGACCTCGACAACGACCTCTCCTCGGCGTGCGGGCAGATCCTCAATCGCATCAACTTGAACAACCCACCTCAGAGCCAGCTGTTCGTCACGACGAATCCCCAAGGCGGCGCGAGCCATCCATTCAAGTTCGGCGGCAACACCAACAACTTCAACAATTTCGTGAACGCGGTGACCAAATGGGTTCAAGCAGAATCTCCGTGAAGGCACGCTCGGCGCTCGCAGCGCTCGGGCTCGCTGTGGTCGGCACGACGCTCGGCTGTGCCGACGAGGGCGGCACGAAGGGTCTCGCCGCCATCCCCGGCAAAGAAGACCCAGGTGAGGACCTCGGCGGCAACGCCACGGCCCAGAACCAAGAGCCCACGGTGCTCGACGAGCGCGTCGTCAGCTACTCGGACGCGCTGCGCACGGCGTCCTTGAAGCTGACCGCTCGGCTGCCGAAGCTCGAGGCGATCGAGCGCATCGCAAACGCCGACGACGCCGAGCTCGAGTACGAGACCGCGCTCGACGAGATGCTCGACTCGCCGGAGTTTCAGCTGCGCATGATCCGCTACTTCCGCGACGTGTTTCGCCAGGGAGGCGACGCCCAGATGAACACGGCGCCGAACTTCGCCGCGCGCATCCTCACCGAGGGTCGCCCGCTCGCCGAGCTCTTCACCGCGACCGAGAACAACTGCCCCTCTTACGACAACGACACGGGCGCGTTCGTCGACGGCAACTGCGACAACAACGTGCCGAAGCACGCCGGCGTGCTCACGAACCCCGGCACGATGAAGCAGTTCTATTCGAACATGGCGTTCCGGCGCGTCCGCTGGGTGCAAGAGGTCTTCGCCTGCACGAAGTTCCCGACCGAGTTCTCGGACACCCCCGAGGCGAAGGGCGCGGGAACCTATACGTCGCCGTGGGACTTCGGCTCGATCTCGAATACGCCCATCGATTTCCACGACACGAAGGCGGTCATCTGCGCCAACTGCCACACGACCATCAATCACCTCGCGCCCTTGTTCGCGAACTTCGACAAGGACGGCATGTGGCAGAACGACATCCAGGTGATGACGCCGCTCATCCCCGATCCGGTAAAGACCGAGCTGTCGCACTGGCTGGCTGAGGGCGAGGCCACGGCGTGGCGCGTCGATCAACCGGCCGCGGATCTGCCCGCGCTCGGCCAGGCGCTCGCCGCCGATCCGAACGTCACCGAGTGCCTCGTGGCGCGCCTCTGGAACTTCACGATGTCGAAGGAAGACATCGTGACTGACCTGTCGACCGTGCCGCTGGCGGTCATCGGGCCGTACATCAGCGAGCTGTCGACGAACGGCGCCAACCTGCGCGAGACGCTGCGCGCGATGTTCAAGAGCGACGATTTCGTGAAGTTCTAAGCCGACGAGGAGAACGAAAATGAAGACGAACAAGCTCTACCTTTTCTCGGCTCCCCTCTTCGGCGCGGCGCTCGCGCTCGCTGGCTGCGACAGCGACTTGCCGACCGGCCTCGCCGTGCCCTCGGGCTACGAAGACGGCGCGCACGTCGGCGACGCCGACGACAACGACGACCCGACCGACAACGCGACCTCGCAACCGGGCGGCCTCGCGTCGGGCGAGGACAACACCTTCGACCACATGGATGGCCTCGGCGAAGAGGGCCACAAGGATCCGTTCGAGGTCCTCGCGCAGCGCCAAGAAGAGGGCGCCCCCGAGATCCGCGCGCGCCTTCATAGCTGCCAGAAGCCGCAAATCGCGGCGATCGGCAACATGCTCGCGGCCTTCGGCGTCGACCTCGCCAAGACCGGCGACCCCGATCCGGCGGGCGAGCTCTTTCAGAAGGGCAAGGACGCGCTCGGCGAGGCGAACTACGCGGCGCGCACCGGCGAGACGCTCACCTGGAGCAACTCGGGCGCGACGAAGCTGCACGACATCTTCGTGCAAGCGGCGCCCGAGATCATCGCCGCGATGCCCACGCTCGAGCACTGCATGGTCGCCGGAGCCGGCGTCGCCATGTTCGACGAGAAGAACCGCTGCAACGAGCGGGCGATCACGTGCCTCATCGGGCGCCCCGCCAGCGCCGAGCACGTGGCCATTTGCAATCACGCGGTCGACAACGCGACCAGCACCGAGACCGGCAAGATCATCGCCGTCGCGAGCATCCTGAGCGCGGCCCATTCCTGCGAGTGAGGAGAACCACCATGATCGATCTACGCATCAAGAACCTGAGCGGAAACACCCGCCGTGGCTTCCTGAAGTTTACCTCGGCGGTCGGTGCGGCCTTCGCCCTCGACCGCAGCGAGGTGCTCAACGTGATCGCCGACAGCGGCGGCAGCGCGCTCGCCGACGAGGCCGCGTGCGCCAAGCGCAACCGCTCGATCCACGTGGTCGCCGGCGACGGCGGCTTCGCCTGGTTCCAGCTGCTCTGGCCCCACACCGAGATCGCCAAGGCGCAGAACGACGGCTTCGCGTTCCACGCGCCCGGCGAGGCGAAGGACGCGAGCGACACCGATCGCCCGTTCGTCTTTGCGCCCGAGACTCCGTGGCAGAGCATGAGCAAGCTCCGCCGCATCAGCGCCTATATGGCGGGCCAGAACGAGACGCACGACCCGCAGCCCACGACGGCCTCGAACGTCGGCGGCGGCATCAGCATGCTGGCGGCCTCGGCGGCGCTCAACTCGGCCTTGCCCTCGCTCTTGCCCGTCATCGGCGTCACGCCGTTCAACTTCGGCAACGCTCCGGGCCAGCCGCAGGTGACGACCGTCGGCAACCCCGACGGCATGGTCGACCTCTTCAACAGCGCCGCGTCCAAGCAGATCCTGGCCGCGGGCTCCGACGCCGCGAACTACGAGGCCTACTACAAGGCATTCCTGAGCCTGGGCCGCGCGGCGAGCCGCCCCACGGTGCAGCGCCAATTGCGCATCACCAAAGCGAGCGCGAATTTTCTCGGCAAGAACCTCGCGACGCAGCTGCAGCCGACCGACCTCGACCTCGCGCGCTACGGCGTCGACGGCGGCACGCCCAACAAACTGCGCAACATCGCCTACACCTTCATCACCGCGGTCAACGCGTTCAAGATGGGCCTCACGAACAGCGTCATCCTGCCCGCGATGCGCGACGATCCCCACGGCGCGTTCGCCGACATGAACACGCTGCGCAGCACCGTCGCGACGCTCGGCAAGATGTTCGACGAGCTGATGAACGATCTGCAGAGCGTGACGGACCCGGCCTGCGCGGGCAAATCGCTCGCGGACGGCACGGTCATCACGATCCACGGAGACACGCCCAAGGATCCGCGTGACCGCGGCGGCTGGCCCGACGGCACGCCGAACAACAGCAACTGGCTCTACGTCTACGGGGCCGGCTACACGAAGACGGGCTGGTTCGGCGGCGTGCGCGCCGGCGGCGGTGTCGACGGCTTCGATCCGAAGACCGGCAACGACGTCCCGAACCAGGCGAGCAGCATGACGGCGCCGGCCGCGAACGCCGCGGTGCTCTACGCGATCACGCAGGGCGACATGGTCGCGGTGAACCAGTACTACAACGGCGGCTCGATCGCGGGGATCGTGAACGAGCAGCTCATCTGACGCGCCCGACCGCGAGCACACGAATTCCCTGAGCCGCGGCCGCCCCGCGAGATTAGACTCGGCCCGTGCTCGCAGTCGGTGATGTCGCGCCCGAGATCGACGCCCACACGACCCGGGGCGCGCGCTTCGTCTTGAGCTCGCAGCCGGGGCTCTGCACCGTCGTCTATTTTTTCCCGAAGGCGTTCACCCCGGGGTGCACGCGCGAGACGCGGGCCTTCAGCGACAACTACAACGAGCTCTTCCTCGCGGGCGCGTCGATCGTCGGCGTCAGCACCGACGACGGCAAGACGCAGTGCGAGTTCGCGGAGTCGATGGGGACGCCGTTTCCGCTGGTCGGCGACGACGAGAAGAAGGTGTCGCGAGCCTACGGCGTCTTGTGGCCACTCTTGCCGCTCGCCAAGCGCGTCACCTTCGTCGTCGGCAAGGACCGCAAGATCAAGGCGGTGTTCCGCGCCGAGTTCGACATCGAGGCGCACAAGGCCGGCGTGCTCCGCTTCGTGCACGAGTACTGCGACCACATGCGCGCCTCGATGCGCGCCACCTGGCAGCCGGAAGAGCCGACGGACTAGCGACCGAACACGTCGAGCGCCGCGCGCGCCGTGCCGACGTGCACCGCGACGACCTTGCTGATGTCCTCGGTGTAGCCGCCCGCGAGCACCCACGCGACGGGCACACCCGCGCGTCGGCAGGCGTCGAAGACCATCCGGTCGCGCGCGTAGAGATCCTCGAGCCCGACGTCGAGCGGCGAGTAGGGATCTTCGCGATACGGGTCGGCGCCCGCCTGGTAGAGGACGACGTCGGGCCGCGCCCGCTCGAAGGACGGACCGAGCGCTCGCTCGACGATGTCGAGGTACTGCGCGCCGTTCGCGCCGTTCGGCACCGTCACCGACCAGGCGTTCTCGGTGTCGGGCGCGCGCTCGAGCTCGACGTCGCGGTGGGCGCGGTTCTCTTTGTAGTAGTTGCCGTAGACGCTGAGGTTGAAAAACCCAGGGCGCGCAGCGCAGAGCGAGGCGGTGCCGTTGCCGTAGTGAAGATCGAGATCGACGACGAGGCACCGCGCGATGCGGCCAAGGTGACGCGCGTGCTCGTAGGCGACGGCGAGGCCGTTGAAGGTGCAGAAGCCCTCGCCGTGGTCGGCGTGCGCGTGATGAAACCCGCTCGCGATGTTGCCGGCGACACCATGGTCGAGCGCCGCCGAGAGGGCATGGATGGTGCCGCCGTTCGTGTAGCGCACGGCAAGGGCGAGCAGCGGCGACCACGGAAACTTCTGCGACTCGGCGAGCGCGCGCGGCTCACCGGTCGCGACCGCTGCGACGTATTCGGGCGTGTGTACGCGCAGGAGCTCCTCGTCCGTCGCAGGCTCGGGCTCGCGGATCGCGACGGCCAGCCCCTGGCGCTCGAGCTCGTCGCGCACGAGGTCGAACTTTCGCATCGGCATGACGTGCTTGCCGATGTCGGCGGTGTAGCGCGGCGAGTGAAAGAGCTGCATGGGCGTCAGGCGAGCTCCGCGGCGACGCGCGCGAACACCTCGAGCGCCTCGGCGACGTGCCTGGGCGCGAACACGAGCGCAGGGCGAAAGCGGATGCTCGCGGTCCCCGACGAGCCGACCTCGAGGCCCGCGTGGCGGAAGCGCTCGAGCAGCTTCGGCAGCATCGAAGGCTCGCGCACGTCGACGGCGGCGTAGGTCCCCGCCCCGCGCGCCTGCGTGAACACCGACGGAAAACGCGCCTCGAGCTCGCGCAAGCCGGCGACGAGAAACTCGCCGGTGATGCGGGTCGAGTCGAGCAGGCGATCACGCAGCGCGACCTCGACGATGACGTCGAGCTGCGCCAGCCGCACCGGATCGCCGAGGAAGGTGTTGAAGAGGCGGTACGGCTCGGCCGGCAAGAAGTCCTCGCGCAGGTAGACGCCGCCGAGCTGAAGCTTCTTCGAGAAGGTGACGAGATCCGGCGGCTCGCTGAGCTCCCAGCTCTCGTGCGCCCACCAATGGCCCGTGACGCCGCCGCCGGTCTGCACCTCGTCGGCGATGAACGCCGCGCCGTAGTCCGTGCAGAGCTTGCGGAGCGCGCGGAAGAACGCTGCGCTCGCGTGCCGATCGCCGCCCTCGCCTTGAATCGGCTCCACGATGATCGCGGCGACCTCGTCGGGGTGCGAGTTTAGAACGTGTTCTACTGCCTCGAGCGAGCGCGCCTCGATCGCGCGGTTCTCGTCGCCGTATTGTGCGAGCGGGAAGCGATTGCCCGGAAAGGGCACCGCCGGCCACGCGAACGACGGGAAGTCGAGCTTGTGGATCGCCTTGCTGCGCGTGAGCGAGAGCGCGCCGAGGCTTCGGCCGTGAAAGCCGCCCTCGAAGCTGAGCACCTTGAAGCGGTCGACGCCGGGCTGCTCGTTCCGGAGGCACGCGGCGAGCTCGTCGGGGCTCGCGGGCTTGCCGCCGCGGCGACGGTGCGCGAGCCGGAGGAACGCGGCCTTGATGGCGTTTTCCACGGCCTCGGCGCCGCTCGTCACCGTCATCACCTGCGTGAGCCCGGGCGGCGCGATGCGCATGAGCGCGCTCTCGACGAGGTCGACCCACTCGGCCGGCGGCGCGACGCCGAGCGCCGGTCGGTAGCCCGCGGCCCAGTCGAAGCGGCCGCTCTTCCACGCCGCGAGGAGCTCGGGGTGGTTGTAGCCGAGCGGTACGCACGCGATGTGCCCGTAGAGATCGAGCATCACGTTGCCGTCGACGTCGACGAGGTAGTTGCCGAGGCTCCGCTTGGCGTCCTGATAGACGTGCACCGTGCGCGCGTCCTGGTGCTTGGCGTGCCGCGCGCGCAGCGCTTCGGAGCGGGGGCCGGGGATCGCGGTCTTGACCGAGAGCCGCTCGGGCTCGCCGGGAAACGGGGGCGCGGGGACCTGGGGGAGGCTCGCCATGCGCGCGATCATCGGCGATCGGAAGCGCGCGCGCCAAGCACGAAGTCACGCAAGGCGGCGCGAAGTCACGACGGCGCGAAGTAAGGCGCCAAGCACGAAGTCACGCAAGGCGAAGCGCGATTCGGCTAGCGGGGCGCGGGCGTTGGCGACGCGAGCTCGGGCAGGTGATGCCGCAGCGTCGCTTCGCGGGTGAGCGGAGCGAACGCGGCCGCGTCATCGAGCGAGGCGGGCAGCGGCACGAGCGGCACCGGATCGAGCGCGGAGCGAGCGAGCGCATCGAGCGCATGCGCCAAGGGCCGCGCGAGATCGGCGGCGCGGCAGTGCGTCGCGAACACGGCGTAGAGGTGGCGCGCGTAAGCCGCGGCGAGGCGTGCCGGCAGCGGAGACGGCGACGGCGTCACGGGCGGCGCGTGTCCGAGCCAGCGCACGACGGGGAGCAGCGGCAGCGGGCGCGCGAGCTCGGTCGCGTTCGAGCGATCGCGGAAGTCGGGCTGGCAATACGGCAAGGCGAACGGCGGAATGGCAGCGAAGCCCGTTCGCCCGTATGCGACCAGGCGCACGAGCGTCGGCGGCGAGTCGAGCTCGGCCGGCTCCATTTCGGCGGCGACGAGCACGTCGGTGTCGGCGACCGTGAGTAGAGCCTCGGCGATCGCCCGACGCGCGAGGGCCACGGGCGCGGCGCGAAACAGCGACGCGAGCCCCCCTCGCCGAAATTCCGGAAGAACGAGCGTGTGCGCGAGATAGACGACGCACTCGCGCCGCTCCCGATCGATGGTGACGTGGGCGTCTCGCACACCGGCGAGCGTGCCCGCCGCGTCTCGAGCCACGAGCAAGTGAAACTGCCAGTCGACCCTCCTCTCGTCGCGGTCGAAGAGCTGCCCCGAAGCGCCGCGGTCGAGCCAGCTCGAGATGACTTCGCGTCGTTCGATCTCACCGCGCTCGCCAAACTCGGCGAAGAGCGCAGCGTAGGCTTCCTCGAACGCGAGCCCGGAAGTCGCGACCCGCTCGATGCGAAACTGCGACAGCGAGCGGAGCGCCTTCTCGTCGTGCGGCTCGAGATCGCCGCGATCGAGCTCGAGCGTTGGCATCACGCGAGCTCGCCGAGCGCCGCGTCGAACGCCGCGATCGCGAAGTCGACGTCGCGCTTGGTGGTCACGAGATGCGGCCGCAAGCGCACCGAGCGCACGCCCGTGTACGAGGCGAACACCCCGCGCCGCATCGCGCGCTTCAGAAACTCGTCGCGCGCCTGCACCGTCGGCAGATCGAAGGCGAGGAGGAAGCCCTTGCCGCGCGGCTCGGTCATGTGGGGGTGCCTGGTCGCGAGCTCTTCGAGACGCGCGAGGAAATAGGCGCCGGTGTCGCGCACGTTCGCGAGCAGGCCGTCCCGCTCGATGGTCTCGAGCGTCGCGAGCCCGAGCATCGCGCGCGCGCGGTCGCCGTTCTTCGTCTGGTACATGCGCCCGAACTGCGTGACCGCGTGCTCGTTCGTGACGAAAAATCCGCCCATCTGCATCTTCTTGCCGAAGGTCATGAGGTCGGGCGGCCGCGGGAGCTCGAGCTGCTCGTGCGCCCAATAGCTGCCCGTCATCCCGACGCCCGTCTGCACCTCGTCGAGCACGAGGAGCGCGCCCGCGCTCGCCGCCAGCTCCTGCACGCGTCGAAAGAACGCGGGGCTCGCGTGCCGATCGCCGCCCTCGCTCTGGATCGGCTCGACCAGGACGGCCGCGACCTTCCCCTCGTGCCGCTCGAGGATGCGCTCGAGCTCGGCGATCGACCTCGCCTCCCTTGCCTGGTTCTCGTCGGCGTGGCGGTCGAGCGGCCAGCGGCTCGACGGAAACTCGCACGTCGGCCACGGGAAGGCCGGCATGTCGGCTTTGTGCATGAGCTTGCTGTGCGTGGCCGACAGCGGACCGAGCCCGCGCCCGTGAAACGCGCCCGCGAACGAGACGACGACCGCATCGCTCCCGGCGTTGTCCATGATGCGCGCTTGCTCGGCGACGTCGAGCTCGAGCGGACTCTTGGGCTGCCCCGCGCCCACGCGCCGCTTCTCCCCGTGCGCGATGAAGCACACCTTGAGCGCCGCCTCGACGCCCTCGCCGCCCGCGTCGACGCAATAGATCTTTCCCATCCCGCGCGGGGCGAAGCGCGCGAGCCCCTCGAGGACGTCGAACCACGATGGCGTCGTCACGAACGGCGTCGAGGTCGGGTTCACGACCGCGTGCAAGAAGGCCTCGCTCTTGGCTACGCTTGCGAGCTTCTCGTGGTTGTAGCCGAGCGCACCGAGCGCGAAATTGGCGAACAGATCGAGGAGGACGTTGCCATCGACGTCGACGAGGAAGACGCCCTGGCTCTTGGCGTCGTCGATGACGAGAGCGCGATAGACGCTCTGCATGTCGAGCGCGCCGCGCGCCATTTCCTCTCGGCTCTTCGGACCAGGAAACTCGGTGCGAACCTGGGGAACGAGCGCTTCGATGGTCATGATCGGCTCAGCGACGAATAGGCCGGCGTCGCGCTCGCGCCAAGCTCCGCGAGCCTCGCTCGGCGTGCTCCGCGAATCCTCTCGCCGAATGCGCGCAGCGAAACCCGCGCGAGTAGGCTCGGCGCATGCGCCTCGCGGCCGGCATGTGGGTCACCCGAAGGTGCGCCTCGTCGAGCCGCTCGGGGAGGCGATGATCGCGGGCCGCGCCGGCGCCGGCGACCGCAAACGAGCCAATGACGCGCGATCGGGGGCCGAGCCCGGAGGGGGGCTGACCATGGTAGCGTCGCCGTCATGAGCGCCGCAATGAGCGACCCTATCCGCTCCCTGCTCGTGATCGACGGGCAAGAGTGCCCGGCCGCCGACGGGCAGACGATCGACACCTTCAATCCGGCGACGGAGGAGGTGCTCGCGACCTTGCCGCGCGCGAGCGCCGAAGATGTGTCGCGCGCGGTCGGCTCGGCGCGTAAATCGTTCGAGTCGGGCTGGGGCCGCCTCAACTGCGAAGAGCGGGCGCGGATCCTCTGGCGCGCGGGCGAGCTCATCACGAAGCACACGGCCGAGCTCGCGCGGCTCGAGACGCTCGACACTGGCAAGCCCATCGGCAACGCGACCGCCATCGACGTGCCTCGCAGCGCCGAGACGTTCGAGTACTTCAGCGGCTGGGCCACCAAGATCCACGGCGAGACGATCCCGGTAAAAGCGCCGTACCTCAACTACACGCTTCGCGAGCCGCTCGGCGTAGTCGGCGCGATCATTCCGTGGAATGTCCCGCTGCTCCTCGCGGCGCGCAAGGTCGCCGCGGCCCTCGCCGCCGGCAACACCGTGGTGCTGAAGCCGCCAGAAGAGGCGAGCCTCTCGAGCCTCGCGCTCGGTCGCATCTTGCTCGAGGCGGGCGCGCCCCCCGGCACGCTCAACGTCGTCACCGGAGTCGGCGAAGAGGCCGGCGCCGCGCTCGTCGCGCACCCGGACGTGAACAAGATCTCGTTCACGGGCGGCACCGAGACGGGCAAGCACATCCTGCGCGCAGCCGCCGCGACCTTGAAGAAGGTGACGCTCGAGCTCGGCGGCAAGAGCCCCAACATCGTCTTCGCCGACGCGGACATCGAGCTGGCGATCGCCGCGGCCGCGCGCGCGATCTTCTACAACCAGGGCGAGATCTGCACGGCGGGTAGCCGCCTCCTCGTGGAGCGATCGGTGCACGATCGGGTCGTCGAGGGCGTCGCCGCCGCGGCGAAGGCGATCAAGCTCGGCGATCCGCTCGACGGCAGCACGCAGATGGGCCCGCTCATCACCGGCGAGCACAAGGCGCTCGTGGAGAGGTACATCGCCTCGGGCGTCGCCGAGGGAGCGAAGCGCTTGTCGGGGGCGCCGCTCGAGGGGCCCGGCTACTTCTACCCGCCCACCGTGCTCACCGGTGTCACCCCGGACGCCGAACTGATGTCGACCGAGATCTTTGGCCCCGTCGCCGCCCTCGTGCCGTTCGACACCGACGACGAGGCCGTGACACTGGCCAACGACACCGAG
>SYFR01000444.1 GCA_005800325.1 Myxococcales bacterium
AGCGCGCTGGCGACGGCGGCCCGCACGGCATCGTGACGACCATGGCCCAGCTCGACGCGCTGTGCCGCGCGATCGAGGCGAGCGGACAGGTGGCGCTGCTGGCGCTCGGGGCCGAAGACGACCCGATGCGCACGCCGCTCATCGGCATCGCGCTCGCGCCCGAGGCGGGACACACGGCGTACGTGCCGCTCGGTCACCTGGCGCTCTTCGACGGCGCGAGACCCAGCACCATGCTCCCGCGGCGAGCCGTGCTCGATCGCCTGCGGAGCGTCCTCGGAAGCGCGGACATCGCGAAGCTCGGGCACGATCTCAAGGCGAGCGAGGTCCTCTTGGCGCGCCACGGCGTCCTGCTCGCGGGACAGAAGTACGACAGCATGCTCGCGAGCTACCTGCTCGCGCCCGAGGCGAGCCACAAGCTCGAGCACGCGGCCGAGCGCGACGCGAACCGCTCGCTTCCTGCGACGCCGACGCCGCCCCGCCGAGCGAAGGGCCCAGCAAAGAGCGCAGCGAGTGGCCCATCGCGAACGAGCCTCGCAGATCTCGAGATCTCCAGCGTGGCGCCATACGCCCGCGCGCACGTCGATGCCGTCCTCGCGCTGGCGCTAGCGCACGCCGCAAAGCTCGAGGACGCGGAGCTGTCGCAGCTCTTGGACGACGTCGAGATGCCGCTGTCGCGCGTGCTCGCCGAGATGGAGCTCGCCGGAGTCGCCGTCGCTCCGAAGCCGCTCGTCCTTCTCGGTCGCGAGATGGAGGGCGAGCTCGCCGAGCAAGTGGCCCTGGCCCACCAGGCGGCAGGCCGGGAGTTCAACCTCGCGTCGCCGAAGCAGCTCGAGACGATCCTCTTCGACGAGCTCGGCTTGCGCCCGACCAAAAAGACGAAGACCGGGCGCTCGACCGACGCCGATGCGCTCGAGGCCCTCGCCGATGAGCACCCGCTCCCGCGGATCGTGCTCGCGCACCGCGCGATCGCGAAGCTCAAGGGCACGTACGTCGACACGCTGCCGAACCTCATTCACGCCGAGACGGGACGCGTGCACACGCGCTGGGAGCAAGCGGTCGCGGCCACGGGGCGCATCTCGTCGCGCGATCCGAACCTGCAGAACATTCCGACGCGGTCGGCGCATGGCAAGAAGATCCGCGAGGCGTTCGTCGCCCCCGAGGGCAAGCTCATCTTGAGCGCGGACTATTCGCAGATCGAGCTGCGCGTGCTCGCCCACCTGTCGGAGGATCCGATCCTCGTCGAGGCGTTCGAGCGAGCCGAGGACGTGCACGTTCGCACGGCGATGGCGGTGTTCGGCGTCGACGAAGCGGGGGTCACGCAAGAGATGCGCGCCCAGAGCAAGACGGTGAATTTCGGCGTCATTTACGGCATGGGCGCGGTCGCGCTCGCCAAGCGCCTCGGCATCAGCCGCCCGGACGCCAAGAAGTTCATCGACACCTACTTCGAGCGCTACGACGGCGTGCGGCGCTACCTCGAGGCGCTGCTCGCCGGCGCCCGCGCGACGGGTGCGGTGCGGACGATGCTCGGGCGCCGCCGCCCGCTCACGCAGCTCGAGAGCAAGAACCACGCGGAGCGCGCGTACGCCGAGCGCATCGCGCAAAACACGCCGATCCAGGGGACCGCCGCCGACATCCTCAAGCTCGCGATGGTCAGGCTCAGAGAGCCCGTCGTCCCGGGCGCGAGGATGGTGCTCACGGTCCACGACGAGCTCGTCTTCGAGGTGCCCGAGGCTGCCATCGAGCTATGCGCGCAGCGCACGAAGGCCGCGATGGAGTCGGTGTTGCCGCTGCGCGTTCCGCTCGTGGTCGACGTCGGCTGGGGCAGGAGCTGGGCCGACGCGCACTGAGCGGCTTCACCGGGGAGCGGACTCGCTCGAGAGACGACGCTTCGATCGAGGAGCGCGCCAGGGCGGTTTCAAGTGAACCTGTCTGGGCCGAGCGAGCAACGACGCTTGGCACCGAGCGACGGGTGGTAGTATGGGCGCCTGCCACGAGGCGCCTGCCGCGAGGCGCGTGCCTCCTCGATCCTCCCCCTTCGCTTTCTCGGAGCTCCCCCATGAACAAGCTGCTCAAGCCACTCGCCCTCGGGTTCACTTCCGCCGTCGTCGCGCTCGCTGCCTGCTCGCAGGGCACGACCGGGGAGGACGACGCCAGCGTCGGCGGCGCCACGAGCGCCACGACCACGACGACCAGCACGACGAGCGCCTCGAGCCAAGGCGGCGCGACCGCCACGAGCACCAGCACGAGCGCGAGTGGCGGCAGCGAGGAGAAGGAGACCGACTGCTCGAACGGCAAGGACGACGACGGCAACGGCTTCACCGACTGCGACGACTTCGGCTGTCAGGGCACGACGCTGTGCCCGAAGGACGTCGAGAACAGCGACGCGCTCTGCGCCGACGGCAAGGACAACGACGGCGACATGCTCACCGACTGCGCCGACGACTCGTGCCACGGGCATCCCAACGTCACCGTGTGCACCGAGACCGCATGCGCGGACAAGGCCGACGACGACATGGACGGCTTCGTCGACTGCGCGGATTTCGACTGCTGGCTCGACGCCGCCTGCGCGGCCACGGTCGAGGCCGGCGCCACTCAGTGCGCGGACAAGAGCGACAACGACAAGGACATGAAGACCGACTGCGCCGACTTCTCGTGCCAGAAGACGGCGCCGGCGTGCGTCGAGTCGAACTGCGGCGACAACAAGGACGATGACGGCGACACGTTCATCGACTGCAAGGACTTCGACTGCCAGTACGGCGGCCAGTGCCCGAAGTCGGAGACGACCGACGCCACCTGCAGCGACGGGATGGACAACGACGGCAACGGCTTCACTGACTGCAAAGACTTCGCGTGCCAAAAGTCCCCAGTCGTGACCGTGTGCGACGGCAGCGCGATCAGCTGCGCCGACGGGATCGACAACGAAACGAACGGCTTCACCGACTGCGACGACTTCGCGTGCCGCAACTGCGGTGGCGACAAGCCGTTCTCGGTCGCGACCTGCGCGCCGTGCAAATGACCCGCGGCGAGGAGCCTGGTGTCGATCGGCGAGCGGGTCGGACTCCCTCCACCCGCGCAGCGCGCTTCGCGGGTGGAGGGAGTAAAACAGGCGCCTTCGACACCAGTCTCCTAGCGGGCTGCGGATGCGGGCTCGCGCCCCGCATGCGACCTCGCGCAATCCGAGCGCTCGTTGGACCGCGGCTTGCGACGCATGGGGGAGCGCACGCCGAGCGGTGTGCAGCTTTGCCACGCGGAGGTCCTCATGACGCCGATCCGAAAGATTCTCGTGCCGGTCGATTTCTCGGCCGGCTCAACGGACGCATTCGAATATGCGCTCGCGCTCGCGACGCGGTTCGAGGCGCGGCTCGAGGTGCTCCACGTCTGGGAGCCCTCGCCGAACATCCCGAACTCGCGCCTCGCGTGGATCGACTCGGAGCCGGCGGCGTTCTGGGAGCAGGTGCACACCGAGCTGACCGCGCGGCTCGACGATTTCGTCCGCCAGCACGCCGGCCTGCAAGCCGCATCGATCACGCAGCGCGTCGAGGCCGGATACGTGGCGCACAGCATCCTCGCCGCCGTCGACCATGAGCACTACGACATGGTCGTGATGGGCACGCACGGCCGCACGGGGCTCTCGCACTTCCTGCTCGGCAGCATCGCGGAGCGCGTCGTGCGCCTCGCGCCGTGTCCCGTCTTGACGGTGCGCTCGCCGGAGAAGAAGGCGAAGCTGCGCGAGAAGTCGGAGCCAAAGCCCGCGCAAGCGTGAGTGCGTGAACACCGCGCGCGGCTAGAGGCGGCCCTTCGAGCAGCCCTAGAGCTTGAACACCGTGCTCTTCACCTCGCCGGCCGCGAGCGTGATGCTGCGCGTGCGGCTCGCACCGCCGAGCGCGGGGCGGCACGTCACGCTGTGCGTGCCAGTCGCGACGCTGACGCGCGCGTGTGAGCTCACGCCGTGACCGACGCCATCGATGGTGAAAGTGCACGTGCCGCCGACGGCCACCGCAACGAGCATGGCGTGGTCGGTGCCGGGCCGCGGCGCGGCCGCTGCGGAGCGCACGTCGCGGCGTGTCGAGCTCTTGTCCGAGGGCTCGCCGTCCGTGTCCGATCGATGCGTGCTCTCCGCCGCTCGGACGGCACCGTCTCGCGCGAGGTCCTTCTGCGCGCGGCGCTCCTCCCGGTCGGCGCGCGACTTGCTGCCGCTCGACGCCGACTCGAGTGCACCCGGCGACGCCTTACGTCCCTTGCGCGCCTTCGATTTTTCGCGCCGCGGGCGCTCGGCCTCGAGCGTGGCCGGTTGTGCCGCCTTCGGCTCGAGCGCCTCTGCCTGGTGCAACGCAGCGTCCGCGAACCGAGCAGCCGACTCGACCGCGTCTGGCGACACCGCAGTGCTCCCCGTCGCCGCGCTCGCGCCGGATTGCGCCGAGCTCGACACGGCGGCGGCCACGACGAAGACGAACATCGCGGCCGCGGCCAGCGCCACCGAGACCTTCGCCGCGTGGAAGCGCCGAGCGCGGAGGCGCGCATCGAGCTCCTGCACCTCGGCCATCACGCTGATCATCGAGCCCATCGTGCACGGCGCGAGCGTCGTCGCGTGCGGCCGCGCCGACGGCGGCACCGAGAACACGGGGAGGCGCGGAGCCGGCACCGCGGGAGGAAACACCGGCGTCTCGAGCTCCATCGGAGGTGCCGCGTGCGCGGCGTACCGCGGCCGCGCCCAAGCACGGAGCTGCGTCACCTCGTCGGCGTCGTTCGCTGCCGCACGGGCCTCGATCGCGGCCGTCGGCGTCGCGGTCCACTCGCTCCCGTCAGTCGCCAACGGCCGAGCCGGCACACGTCGCCGCACTGTGGGCATCGAGCCGTGGCTCGGAAGCGGCGGCGGCACGACGACGCGTCGAGCTGGACGTGGCGGCAACGGTCTCGTGCTCATCGCGGGCTCGGATTGCAGCTCGCGTGCCGAACCACGCGGCAGCGAGCGACATTCGCAACTACGCGCAATGACGCAGCTGTAGGCTCGTGTGTGCATCGGAGCGGCCGCTTGGGATGGGTTCCCAGGCCGCCTGGATGGATCACCTGCGATCCACGCGAAGGGACCGCCCCGGAGCCGCCCGTGCCGAAACCGCGCGAGCTACGCGCCCTTCGCCAGCTTGTGCGGCCCAGCGCCCTCGGCGCCGATGCGGAGCGCGACCTCGTCCGGCGTGAGCGCATCGAGCACGCCGTCGACGAGACCCATGTGGCAGCGGAGACCCGCGACCAGCGCGTCCACGAGCTCGAGCAGCCGCTCGTCGTGGCGAGAGCGCGCATGACGCTGAAGATCGCTCAGCAACATGAGCACCCGAAGCTGTTCGCTGTGCACCCGAGCCACCACCTCAGGCGAGACGAGAGCCCGGTCATCCATGGGCGGGAGCCCTCGCATTTCGCGTGCCATCGGCGGCGTGCGCCCAAGTGTTCGGGACTCATGGAGCCCGCAAGTGCTTCGCGCAGCGTTTGCGCGCGCGGCTTGTGCAACCGGTGCACATGGGGCAGTTCACGCACGGCTGGCCAGCTCCTCTGGTCGCGCTTTTCTGGCTGCCAACGTTTGGCCGCGGTCGCATCGGGAGCGATCGGGCGTAGGGGGCCGTCGCGGTCGCCTGCCCCCTCGCGGTCTACCCGCTTTATTTCGTTTCGCGCCCAAGCGATTCGCTGGTAACGCACGCCACGCGAGCGCCGCTCTGCCGAAGCTGGGCGGCTCGCTGATCGCCCCAGGATCTCCCCCAGCCCGACCTGAGGGCAGTGAGATTCCAAGAGCTTACGTTTCGTCTCGCGCGACTTCCCGCGCGTCATCGGTGGCTTCCCAACGGATGCCACAAGGAGAGCCGTCCGAATGCGTACCTATCTCTTCGCTCTGGTCTCGACCGCCACGCTCCTTCTCTGCGCGCCCGGCTGCAAGAAGGACGAACCAGCTCCGGCCCCAGCGCCTTCGGCCGCACCCGCCGCGACCGCCACGGCGACCGCGACCGCCTCTGCGGCGTCGAGCGCGAAGCCGGCCGGCTCGGCCGATGAGGACGACGACGAGGACGACGAAGACGACGAAGACGACGAGGATCTGTGATCCTCGCTGGCGGCGCGGCTCGCCTCGGACGCCGCGCTGCCGACGACGTGCCCATGTCGGCCAAGGCGTCAGGCGCGCTCCCACCATGGCCATCGAGCTCCTGGCGGCCGCGATAGCAGCGCTCCTGGGGCTCGGGGCCGCCGAGACCGTCGTGCATCGCCGGCGCCTACGGCGGATCCCGACGCGCATCCACGTCGCCGGCACGCGCGGGAAGTCGAGCGTCACGCGGCTCATCGCCGCCGGGCTGCGCAACGCCGGGATCCCGACGGCGGCGAAGACCACCGGGACCCTCGCGCGCATGATCCTGCCCGACGCGCGCGAGGTGCCCGTGTTTCGCCCGCGCGGACCGAACATCGTCGAGCAGACGCGCATCGTCGCGGCCGCGTGCGAGCTCGAGGCGAAGGCGCTGGTGCTCGAGTGCATGGCCCTCGTGCCCGAGCTGCACTGGGTCAGCGAGTCGAAGCTCGTGCGCGCCACGCACGGCGTCATCACCAACGCGCGGCCCGATCACCTCGACGTGATGGGCCCGACCGACGCGGACGTGGCTCGCTGCCTCGCCGGGATGATCCCGGTCGGCGGCGTGCTCGTCAGCGGCGAGCGCAAGCATCGCGACGTCCTGGCCGAGGCGGCCGCCGATCGCGGCACGCGCCTCATCGAGGTAACCCGCGACGATCTCGCGAGCGTGACCGACCCCGAGCTCGCGCGCTTCAGCCACGTCGAGCACCGCGACAACGTCGCCTTGGCGCTCAAGCTGCTCGAGGAGCTCGGCGTCGAACGAGGCACCGCGCTCGAGGGCATGTGGCTAGCCTCGCCGGATCCGGGCGCCCTCACCGAGCACCGCGTGCAGTTCTTCGGGCGCGAGATCGTGTTCGTGAACGCATTCGCCGCCAACGATCCGCTCTCGACCGAGCTCATCTGGAACATGGCGCGCGCGCGGCACCCCGACGTCGATCGCGTCATCGCCGTCTTCAATCTGCGCGACGATCGGCCCGAGCGCACCCGCCAGCTCGCCCGCGAAGCGACGTTCTGGCACAAGGCCGACGGCATCGTGTTGCTCGGCAGCGGCGCCTATCACTTCGCTCGCGACGCGCACACCGCGGGCATCGACAGCGAGCGCCTCACCTTCGCGGACGACGAGAGCCCCGAGGAAGTCTTCGAGTCGATCGTCGAGCTGTGCGGGCGGCGCACGCTGGTCGTCGGCATGGCCAACATCGGCGAGCAGGGCATCGCCGTCGTGCGCCACTTTCGCAACCGCAACATGCTCGCGGAGCCCAACTAGCGGATGGAGCTGCTCGCACTCTCGGTCGGGATCGGGCTCGTCGTGGGCGTGCTCACGTCGGAGCTCTTCGGGCTCGCCGCCGCGGGCCTCGTCGTTCCGGGCTACGTCGCGCTCTACCTCACGAAGCCGAAATATCTTGCGGCCACGCTGCTCGTCGCTTTTGTGACCTTCGGGCTCGTGAAGCTCGTCTCGACGATGCTCATCGTCCACGGGCGGCGCCGCACCGCGCTCACGATCCTGGGCGGCTACCTGCTCGGGATGCTCGCCGGCGAATGGCAGGGCCTCTTCGCGGAGGACTACCAGTCGATCGGCCTCGTCGTGCCGGGCCTGCTCGCGATGTGGATGGACCGGCAGGGCGTGCGTGAGACGCTGAGCGCGCTCGTCGTCGTCAGCGTCGTCGTCCGCCTCTTGCTCATCCTCGGCGGCGTGGAGCTCTTGCCATGAAGGCGCTCTACTGGCGACCGCAGCGCGTGTCCCTGCGCGTGCTCGCCCTGTTGGCGTTCGTATCGCTCGCGACGTTCCTCTCGGTCGAGCGCTTCCGCGCGCGGCAGCGCCAGCCCTACTACGCCGAAAAGAACCGCGCCGCGCAGCTCACCCTTCGCGGCATGCGTACGGTGAAAGAGCACCGCGAGAAGCTCGGCCTCGGGATCGATCCCGAGACCGACCCCACCGAGTCGGGCCTCATGGGCACCTTGCTTTCGCCCATCACCACGAACACCGGCTACCCCGGCGCGAAGCAGACGAGCATCAACCCGAACTTCGGCGCCGTCGTCGTCCACTACTTGAAGCGCGCAGGCGTGCGCGAGGGCGAGCCCGTCGCGGTCGGGCTCTCCGCCTCGTTCCCCGCGCTCAACATCGCCGTCTACGCGGCCATCGAGACGATCGGGGCGCGGCCCCTCGTCATCTCGAGCGTCGGCTCTTCGCAGTGGGGCGCGAACCTGCCCGAGCTGACGTGGCTCGACATGGAGAAGGCGCTGTTCGACGCCGGGGTCTTCGGGACACAGAGCCTCGCGGTGACCTACGGAGGAGTCGACGACCGCGCGCTCGGGCTCTCGCCGCGCGGCAAGCAGATGCTCACCGACGCCATCCAGCGCAGCGGGCGCCCGCTGCTCGAGCCCGCGGATCTGAAGGACGGCATCGAGCGGCGCATGGCCCTCTACCGCGAGCACGCCGGCGACGCGGAGATCCGCGCGTACGTGAACGTCGGCGGCGGCACGAGCTCGGTAGGCACGCGGGTCGGCAAGCAGCTCTTCAAGCCCGGCCTCAACAAGACACCGCCGCGCGGCCCCTTGCCCGACTCGGTCATGACGCGCTTCTCGCAAGACGGCGTGCCCGTGATCCACCTCACGCAGATCTCGCGAATCGCCGAAGAAAACGGCCTCCCCGAGAAGCCGCGCGCCCTCGCTCCCATCGGCGAAGGGACGGTCTTCGTGCGCGACACGTACAACCGCTGGCTCGCCGGCGGCGGGCTCGTGTTGATCGTCGCGATGATGTTCGCGCTCTTGCGCTTCGACCTCGGGCACCGCCTGCTCGCCAAGAACCGCGGCGGCGATGCGCCTTCGCACTCCGAGCCGATGGTGTGACGGCTCGCACCGCCGCCGACGCCAAGCTCCTATCGCTTCGGCGTCCCCGCCGCTCGCCGGCTACGACTTCGCCCCCGCCTCGCGTGTGAGCACCTCGAGGGACGCGAGCTTCTTCGTGCGAAGCATCGCCCGCGCCTGCGCACGCATCACCCTGCCCTGGCGATCGTCGAAGCGCACGCTCATCGGATCGCGGCGGTCGTAGCTCATCACGTTGTCGACGACCGACGAGTGCCCGAGGCCGAGCGCGTGCCCGAGCTCGTGCGCGAGCGTCGAGGGGAGCGCGCTCGCCGCGAGGATGACGTAGTCGACGGCGAGGTTCCGGCGCAGCCGCCACCGCACGCCCATGCGCAAGAGGCGCGGATCGTCGACGTCGCGCAGGCTCTTCACGACGAAGACGTTGAGGACCCGAGCCTCACGGTGAGCGGCCAGTCGATCGCGATCGTCGCCGCTCTCGAGCGCGCTGAAGCTCCCAGCGAGCGCGCGCGTCCGCAGCGTGGCTACAACGAGCCCCTGCGGCGAAAAGAGGCGGTTGGCCTCGGTCACTTCCGCCGCGAGCCATGCGTCGTCGACGACGGGCGCGCCGCCCTCCTCAGCGATCGCGAACGAGAGTGGCAACGTCCCGATCGGCGCCTCGGCCCGCGGCACGCTCGGACTTTCCGGTTGCGTCGGCGGCGCTGCCGCCCGCGCAAGCCCGGTGCTCATCGCCCCGAGGGACGCGAGCCCGAGGGCCACGAAGCTTCGGCGCGGGAGCGGGAGCGGGAGCGACACGACAAGGTGAGGCAACACCCATCAGCGCGGGCGCGCAACTCGGCGAGCACGATTCGGCGCCGATGCCGCACGCACGGGCGCCTCGCGCAACGGTGCCGCGCCTTGCAGGAGCCGCAGCCACGCGAGCGTGACGTCGCGGCGCTCCCCGGAGCCGCGACGGGTCTTGACCGCGCTCGCGATGAACGGCTCGAACACGAGCCACCCGAGGTGCAGGGCCACGGTCATGCCGACCAAGAGGTGCTCGTCGACGTCGTCGCGCAGGAGCCCCGCGCGCCGAGCCTCGCGCATCGCAACGGCGAGCTGCCCGACCATGGGGAAGCCGTCTTGCAGCTCGCTCACGGGGGTCCCCTCGAGCAGCGCCCGCGCGAGCACGCGCCAATAGGGGCTGCCCGACGCCGAGTCGAAGAAGGCCGTGGGCAAGCCCTCACCGGCCCGGGCGCTGTTCGCCGAGAGCTCGTCCGCGAGCGAGCGCATCACCGCACGCACGAGCTGCTCTTTCGAGCCGAAGTGGCGATGCACGAGCCCGTGATTGACGCGCGCCAGCGAAGCCACGTCGCGCACGGACACGCTCGCGGGCCCGCGCACCGCGAAGAGCTCTCCGGCCGCGACCAAGATCGCGCGCCTCGTCTCGTCCCGTCCGCGCGGCGCCGGTGTCGCGGCCTCGCGCCTTCGCACCGCAGGCTGCGCCTTCTCCCGCACGCGCGGCGCAGGCTTCGCGGCCTCGGATCTCGGCACCGCACGCGGCCCGCTCGAGCGGCTCACGCGAACGCGCGCCCCTCGATCGCGTACGCGGCCGCCGACCGATACAGGTTCACCGCCATGAGGCTCGACTCCCCGAGCGCGCGCTGTCGATAGATCTCGGCCACCGCGGCCTTCACCGCGGGCTCGCCCGGCGCCGCCTCGAGCGCGTAGTCCGCGAGGTGACACGCGAGCGCGAGCTCCCCGGCAGTCGCGAGCTCTCTCGCGCGCGAGACGAGCTGGTCGGCGCCTCCGCAGAGCTCCGCCACCGTGCGTGCGAGCGCGTCGCGGGGCGCGGGCTTCAGCTCGCTCGGCCGGCCCGAGTACCAGCCGCCGTAGTGACGCACCACCGTCCTCACGATGAACTCCGCCTCGTCGTACACGGGCGCGAGCCACGGCGAGCTCGAGCGCGGCAGCTCCACGGTGCGCACGATGTCCACGTGCGGGGGCGACCCGTTTTCCATCGCGGCGAGCGTGCGCGCCACGATGAGCTCGAGGAACTCGGCCGTCTCGCCGAGCATGCGGCCGACGAGCGCCGCGTCGCCGACGACCGGCCCGCCGTGCCCCGGGCACATCGTGTGAGGCGCGAGCCCCGCCATCTCGCGCAGCGCCGCAGCCCAGCTCCACGGGTACCGCTGCGCCTTCTGCGGGTTGCCCGCGTTCGGCACGCCCCAGATGAACAAGTCCCCGGGACACAAGACGCCGCGCTCGGGGCAATGGACCCAGGTGTGATCGTCGGTCTCGCCCTCGGCGTGCCAGAGCGAGAAGTGCACGCCTCCGACCTCGAGCTCGAGCGCGTCGTCGTAGAGCACGTTGGGCGGGTGCGCCGGATAGCCGAAGACGTGAAACTCATCACGCTCGGCCGAGCTCGCGCGCCCGTCGAACTGCCGCGCGTTGAGGTGCGCGTTGTGCCGCGGCGTCTCTGCGTAGCGGGCGAAGCGAGCCAGCATCCGCCGGTGCCCGACGATGCGCGGCGGCGCCTGCCCCGGCAGCAAGAAGGGCGCGAGCCCGAAGGCGTGGTCCACGTGGCCGTGCGTGTAGATGACCGTGTGCACCGGTGCCGCGGTCTTCTGCCGCAAGAGCGCCGCGAGCCCGGGCGCGAGCCGCGCGAGCCCCGTGTCGACGAGGACGAGGCCCTCCGGGGTCTCGAACGCGGTCACGCCGCTGAACATCGAGGCGAAGTAGGTCCCCTCCGCCACCTCGATGGGGCCCCCCGTCCAGAAGAACTGCGCCTCTTCCGGCGGACGTCCAACGAGCTCCGCAAAGCGATCGCGAGGATTGCCACACATGATTGTAGTCACTTGACTACACTCAACGCGGCCGGCTGACCACCCCCAAATGTAGTCACTCGACTACACCCGGTCGCCGCCGGTCACGTCGCGCGCCGCACGACGTTCGCGTGCCGCTCGACCTCTTGAATCAGCTCGAGCCGGTCGAAGAGCCGCTCGACGTAGTCGAGGCGATCGGTCTCGACGACCAGCTTCGGCGACGCGTCGTACCGCTCGAGCCACGCCTCGTAGAGGCTCTCGAGCGCGAGCAAGTAGCTCCGCGGTACGCCCTTCTCGAAGCTGCGACCCCGCTTCTTGATGCGCTTCTCGAGCGAGCGGAGCGGGCACCGCAGGTAGATCATGAGATCCGGCGGGCGCAGCTCGCTCTTCAGCGTGGCGTAGAGATCGCAGTAGCTCCCCCAGTCCCGCTCGTCGATGAGGCCCTGGATGTGCAGCTGCGCCGCGAACACCTCGGCGTCCTCGTAGATCGTGCGGTCTTGCACGAGGGGCCGCTTCTCGTGCCGCGCGCGCTTGCCGATGGTGCGATGGATCTGGAAGCGCCGGATGAGAAACCAGAGCTGCGAGCTATAGCCCCAGCGCGCCATGTCGCCGTAGAAGTCGGGGAGGTACGGGTTCTCTTCGTGCGGCTCGAAGAATGGCACCATGTCGAACTGCTGCCGCAGCCACTCGACGAGGCTCGATTTGCCGGCGCCCATGTTGCCCGCGACCGCGATCACGCGTGGCGCCGCTTGCGCTTTCATCGACGTGCCATGTTGGCGCGGGCGCCGGCGCGTGTCATCTGCCTCGCGCAAGCTTGCCTCGCGCAAGCTTGCCTCGCGCAAGCTTGCCTCGCGCAAGACTGCCTCGCGCAAGACTGCCTCGCGCAAGCTTGCACAACACGCCTCGCGCATCACGGCTACGCACACAGCGCGTTCTACAAGAACCGAGCGGCGCGTCGCCCGCTTTGGTGTACTGACCATTACCTCCGAAAGGGCCAGCGAGCCTCGGCGGCCGCATGCTGTTCAACTCGTTCACGTTCCTCGCGTTCTTCGCAGCGGTCTACCCGGTCTACCTCCTCTTGCGGCGGCGGCACCGGCTGCAGAACGCGTGGCTGCTCGCCGCGAGCCTCGTCTTCTACGGCTTCTGGGACTGGCGATTTCTCGGCCTGCTCGCGGTCTCGAGCGGCATCGACTTCGCGACGGCGCTGCGCATCGACGGCGCGACGGACGCGCGCGCGAAGAAGCGCTGGCTCGTGCTCTCGCTCGCGTCGAACCTCACCATCCTCGGCTTCTTCAAGTATTTCGGCTTCTTCGTCGACAGCCTCGTCAGCCTCGCCGCCGCGCTCCACGTGCCGCTCGGTCGGCCCGCGCTCGCGGTGGCGCTCCCCGTCGGGATCTCGTTCTACACGTTCCAGGCGATGAGCTACGTCGTCGACGTCTACCGCGGCGACCTCAAGCCCTGCCGCTCCGCGCTCGACTACGCGCTCTTCATCGCCTTCTTCCCGCACCTCGTCGCGGGCCCGATTCAACGCCCGATCGCGCTGCTGCCGCAGGTCGAGAAGCCTCGCACGCTCGACATGAACCAGATCAATGCCGGCATCTTCTTGATCGTGTGGGGCTACCTCAAGAAGATGGTGATCGCCGACAACATGGCGCCGATCGCGAACGAGGTGTTCGACAACTACGCCGCGCACGGCGGCCTCGACGTCGCGCTCGGCGCGCTGGCGTTCACCTTCCAGATCTACGGGGATTTCTCGGGCTACTCGGACATCGCGCGCGGGCTCTCGAAGCTCTTGGGGTTCGAGCTGCTCGTGAATTTCAAGCTCCCCTACTTCGCCCTCAACCCCACGGACTTCTGGCTCCGCTGGCACGTCTCGCTGTCGACGTGGCTGCGCGACTACCTCTACATCCC
>SYFR01000445.1 GCA_005800325.1 Myxococcales bacterium
GACGGCACCTTCCTCGGGCTCGCGCCGACGATCGCCGTCGTCACGAACATCGATCCCGAGCACCTCGACTACTGGGGCTCGCACGACAAGCTGAAGGACGCCTTCGTCGAGTTCTGCGGGCGCGTTCCGTTTTACGGCCTCAGCGTGATGTGCCTCGACCACCCGCACGTGCAGAGCATCCTGCCGCGCGTGCGCGGTCGCTACGTGACCTACGGGCTCTCGCCCCAGGCCGACTACTCCGCGCGCGGCGTGCGATTTCGCGGGCTCTCGACCTCGTTCAACGGCTATCGCCGCGGCGAGCCGCTCGGCGGCTTCTCGATCAACATGCCCGGCGCGCACAACGTCGCCAACGCGCTCGCGGCGATCGCCGTCGCCGACGAGCTGGCCGTGCCGCTCGACGTGACGAAGCAAGCGCTCGCGACCTTCGACGGGGTCGGCCGGCGCTTCACGCGCGTCGGCGAGGTCCACGGCGTTCAGATGATCGACGACTACGGGCATCACCCGGCGGAGGTTCGGGCCACGCTCGACGCCGCGCGCGGTGCGTTCCCCGCCGAGCAGCACCGCCTCGTCGTCGCTTTCCAACCTCACCGCTACTCGCGCACCGAGCACCTCTTCGAGGACTTCACGGGCGCCTTCAACCAGAGCGACGTCCTCCTCGTGACGGACATCTACGCCGCGGGGGAGCAGCCGATCCCCGGCGTCACCTCGGCCGCGCTCGTCGCCGCGATCAAGCGCCACGGCCACCACTGGGTCGAGCACGTACCGAACAAGGCCGACGTGCCGAAGCGCCTGGCCGAGCTCGCCCGCCCCGGCGACGTCGTCATCGCGCTCGGCGCCGGCGACATCAACCGCTCGCTCGGCAAGCTGTCCGAGCTCTTGAATCAGAGCCCACCGCCGCCGCGCGAGCCACCCGAGAACGGCGGCGAGACCGCCTGAGCGGGCCATCCCAAGACTGCAGCCCATGAGAGCTTCGAGCACATCGGTCCTGCCGCCGAATCGGCGCCTCGAGAACGTGGAGCCGCAGGCTTTGGCCGAGCCCGCGCGCGTCGAAGAGCCGAAGCGCGGAGCACCCGCTCGGGCAGCGACCACGGAGCCCGTGCCGAGCGCTCGCAGCGCACGGCAGCGCGGCGGCATCGGCTGGTTCGCGCGCGCTCAGCTCGTGACGGGCGTCCTCGTCGTCGTGGCCGCGAGCGTGCTCGCTGCGTGGGGACTGCGCCGCTACCTCTACCGAAGCCCGCGGTTTGCGGTCCGGAGCGTAGTCGTCGAAGGCAACGCGAGGCTCGGCGCTCACGCGGTCGCGCAAGCCGGCGGCGTCCTTCCGGGCACCAACGTCTTCACCATCGACGAAGGACAGGTCGAAGCCCGCCTTCGAAAAAACCCGTGGGTCGCCGGCGCCAAGGTGACGAAACACCTTCCGGACGTGGTGCGCGTGCGCGTCACCGAGCGCGAGGCGCGGCTCGTCCTCGCGCTCGACGGCGAGCTCTGGCTCGTGGATCACACGGGCGAGATCTTCAAAGCCGTGGGCGACGGCGATCCCACGGATTTTCCGGTCGTCACGGGGATCGGTCAGGCCGAGCTCGGCCGCGATCGCGAGGGCGTCCACGAGCGGCTGCGACGCGTGCTCGATCTCTTGCTCGATCTCGAGGCCGAGCAGGTCGCCGCCCGGCTGCCGATCCAGGAGCTACGCGTCGACGTCGAAGGTCGCGTCACGGCGATCGTCGGCACCGAGGGCGTCGCGCTCGAGCTCGGGCTGCCGCCGTATCGCCAGAAGACGCAGAAGGCGCGCCGGATTTTCGGCGAGCTCGCGGAGCGCCACGTCCGCGCCGACGTTCTCTTCCTCGACAACGTGGCGCACCCCGAGCGCGTCGTCGTGCGTCTCCGCGGCGGGCGCGAGGAGAAGCAACCGTGATCGCGTCTCGAAATGCGACCGCGCCCCGGCTCGCAAAACTTGGCCGGGCCGAAGCGCGCATGCCAGCTTCGCGGCGGTTCGCCCCTAGTGGAGTACCGGAGCACAGGCTCAGCCGCCCGGGTCGTGCGCGATCGTCGTCGCGGTCGGGCACCGAGGTCGCGAGCCAACGAGAGAGCGTGAGATGACCAGCGAAGAGAGCAGCGAGATCGTCGTTGGGCTCGACATCGGCACCACGAAAGTGACCGCCGTCGTCGGAGAGGTCGACTCCAAGGGGATCACCATCCTCGGCGTCGGCACGGCCGCCTGCCGCGGACTGCGCAAGGGCGTCGTCTCGAACATCGAGTGGACCACGCGCTCGATCGCCGAGGCGGTCGAGTCCGCGCAGACGATGGCCGGCGTCGAGATCCGCACGGTGTACGCGGGCGTGAGCGGTAGCCACATCCGCTGCCAGATCTCGGACGGCGTCGCGGCGATCGGCTCGCGTGAGGTCGGGAGCGACGACGTGCAGCGCGTGCTCGAGGGCGCGCGGGCCATCCCGATCGACGCGGATCGCCAGATCCTGCACGTCTTGCCGCACGAGTTCATCGTCGACAATCAAGATGGCATTCGCGATCCGATCGGCATGAACGGCGTTCGCCTCGGCGCGCGCGTGAACCTCATCACGGCGGCGACGTCGCCGGTTCAGAACGTCGTGCGGTGCGCCGAGCGCTGTGGCCTCACGGTGGCGGACGTCGTGCTCGAGCCGCTCGCGAGCGCGGAGGCGGTCCTGAGCGACGACGAGAAAGAGATCGGCGTCGCGGTCATCGACATCGGCGGCGGCACCACCGACATGCTGCTCTATATCGACGGCGGCATCGCCCACGTGGGCGTCATTCCGGTCGGCGGCAACAACGTCACCGCGGACATCGCCGCGGGGCTTCGCACGCCCATGCTCGAGGCCGAGCGCATCAAGCGCAGCGACGGGTGCGCGCTTGGGCGCAAGGTGGCGGACGACGAAGAGATCGAGGTCCCCGGCGTCGGTGGTCACGCGGCGCGCAAGGCATCTCGCCGGCTCCTCAGCGACATCATCGAGCCGCGCATCGAGGAGATCTTCGCGGTCATCCGCTCGCGCATCGAGGACACCGGCATGCTCGAGCAGCTCTCGGCGGGCGCGGTGCTCACGGGCGGCGCGGTGCTCATGGATGGCATGACCGAGCTCGCCGAGGAGATCCTCGGCATGCCGGTGCGCATGGGAGTGCCCGTCGGCCTCCACGGCTTCGCGAAGCTCTGCTCCGGGCCGCAGTACGCGACCGGCGTCGGCCTCGTGCAATACGCAGCGAGCGCGCTCGCCGATGCGCGCGGCATGAGGCGCCATCGAATCCACGTTCCCGAGGCCGCCATCGAGGTCGTGCCCGTGAGCGAGATGAAGCCCCGCAGCCAGGGGGCGCGGCTCGTGAGCTGGCTGAAGGACGCATTCTAGACAGGTTTCGCTGCTCGCGGGGAGAGGCGCCCTTCGAGCAGACGAGTGACGCGGCACGTGGGGAGAGGCGCCCTGCGGCCGAAATTGCGGAGAAAAGGGAGTCCCGGGAGAATCACATGAGTTTTTCGATCCAGTTTGCGGACGAGTCGAGCCATTCCTACGACGCTCGCATCAAGGTCATCGGCGTGGGCGGCTCCGGCGGCAACGCGGTCAACACGATGATGAGCCTCGGGCTCGAGGGGGGTGAGTTCATCGCGGTGAACAC
>SYFR01000446.1 GCA_005800325.1 Myxococcales bacterium
CTCGCGGTCGCCATCGCCGAGGCGCTCGGCCTCGAGCTCATCCGCTGGTCGGTCAAGAGCACGACCAAGGCGCAGGACGGCCTGTACGTCTATGACACCGTTCAGCGCCTCTACGATGCGCGCTTCGGCGAAGGCGACGTGAAGGACGTCGGCGCGTACATCCGGCTCGGCCCGCTCGGCAAGAGCTTCGCGGCGACGACGCGCAAGGTGCTCTTGATCGACGAGGTCGACAAAGCCGAGCTGGAGTTTCCGAACGATCTGCTCGACGAGCTCGATCGCATGCGCTTTCGCATCTCCGAGACGAACGAGGAGGTCGCCGCGCTCGAGCGCCCCGTCGTGATCATGACCAGCAACAACGAGAAGGAGCTCCCCGACGCCGTCTTGCGCCGCTGCGTCTTTCACTTCATCGATTTCCCCGACACCGAGCGCATGAAGCGCATCGTGCGCGTGCACCACCCGCACCTCGACGAGGCGCTCGTCGATCAAGCGATCGGCGCCTTCTTTCGGCTGCGCCACAACGAGCGGCTGCGGAAGCGCCCGACCACGAGCGAGCTGTGCGACTGGCTCCTCGTCCTCGCGCGCTCGGGGATCGCCACCGAGCGGCTCGAGCGCGAGCTGCCGTTCCTGGGCGTGCTCCTGAAGAAAGAGCACGATCACGAGACGCTGCGCGGCACCCGCCGCAACTAGACAGGTCTAGAACGCCTCGCCGATCGCGAGCGCCCAGGCCCACGGAAAGCTCGACGCCTCCCCTGCGCTCGGACCTCCCTCCTCGGGCTCGAGCTCGCGCTCACCGACGCGCTGCAGGTAGGGCGGGCGAAACCCGACGTCGATGCGGATCGGGCCGACCGGCGTCGCCACGCGCAGCCCGGCGCCCGACGACAAGTGGGGGTGCGTGAGGCGAAAGTCCCCGAGCGTCGCGACCACATCGCTCGAGTCCAAGAACGCGACCGCGCCCAAGAGCTCGGAGAATTTGAACCGCAGCTCGCCCGAGAGCTCCCACATGCCAAGGCCGCCGGTCGGCAAAAGCTCCGTCGCGCGACCGCCCTGCGACACGAACGGGAGCACCGCGTGCGGCCCGATCTCGCGGTAGCCATAGCCGCGGTTGGAATAGGGGCCGCCGCCGTAGAAAGCGCGCAGGCCGACGAGCTGCAGATCGCGACTGCGCGCGGGGGAGTCCGCAGCATGGGCCGCTTCGTTGAGCGAGTCGCCATAGTTGAACGGAAACAAGAAGCCCGTCGTCCACCGCAGCGCGACGACGAGTCGTTCCGCCAGCGGCGCGAAGAGCCGTGCCTCGGGCGCGACGCGGACGTCCTCGGTGTCGCCCGCCGCGAGCTGCGTGTCGAGCGCCGCGTACACGCCGCTCACCGGCTCGGCCGTCGTCGGAGCGCCGCTCCGGCCCTTGCGAAGATCCCACGCGGCGAAGAGGTGGAGATACGGGATGACTACGCTCTCGTAGCCGTCGGGCGCGGCGTCGAGGTTGTACGAAAAGGGGACGTCGAGGCGCGTACGCACGAAGACGCTCAGGTTGAGCTGCGAGCGCGCGAGCCGCGGAAAGCGGAACGTGCGCTCGAGCCCCACGGCGCCGTCCACCTCGGCGTAGCCGACGATGTTGAAGTCGTCGGGGAGCGGTTCGGGCGCGGGCGAAATCTGCGGTGCGTACACGCGCAAGGCGGCGCGGATGTGGAGATCCGTGCGCCGCTCGATGAAGCCCGGCTGCTCGAACGTCGCACCGAGCGTGGCTTGCGGAATGACCTCCGTCGGCGGCGTCGAGAACAGCGTCTCGGCGCGCGTCGGAAAGAGCACGAGGCCGGGGCGAGTCTCGATGGCGAGGTGGCGCAGGCCACCGAGGGCGTTGCGGTCTTCCCAGCCGGCGATGCCATGCGCCTCGAGGCGGCTCCCGACCTCCGCGCCGATGCCGAGGCGCAGCGCGCGCAAGTTCACGGGCTCGAGCCTCACCGAGATCGGAACCACGGCCGACGGCGGCGGGCGAACGCTCGAGAGCTCGGCCACGACCTCGATCGAGCCGAACACCCCGAGGGCCGCGAGCTCGTCGTGCGCGGCGTCGAGGACCTCGGACGAGTAGCGCGCGCCCTTCACGATGCCGGCGCGCTGGCGAATGACCGACTCGCCGAGCTCGCCCGCTCCGACGATGGTGAGGTCACCGAACGTCGCGAGCGGCCCCGGATGCACCGAGAATCGCACCCGCGCGCGCCGCGTGCGCAGGTCGACGTCGGCGCTGCGCTCCACGGTCGCGTAGGCAAAGCCGGCATCGCCGAGCGTGCGCGCGAGCTTCTTCGCCACGTCGTCGAAGCGCTCCTCGTCGAAGCGCGGCAGGCCCTCGCCCGAGACGGCGGGCTTCTTGCGATACTCGGCGACCACGGCTTCGATGCGGAAGCGTGCGTCGAACAGGCTGTCGAGCTCTTCCGGCGGCCGGGAGAGGCCCTCGGGAAACACGACCTCGGCCGCGCCGAGCAACACGGGCTCGCCCTCGCTCACCACGATCTCGATCCGCACGCGCCCGGTCCCGTCCTCAATCACGCGCCCGGCCCACACGGCCGCGTCGTAGAAGCCGCGGGCGCGGTAGTAGCGACGGAACCGCTCGAGATCGCGCTCGAGGACGAAGCGATCGAACGCTTGATACTCGACGGTGAGCGCGTCGAAGATGCCGAGCACCGGCACACCCTCGAGGAGCTCGAAGGGCAAGAAGTGCCGGGTCTCGCGCGTCGCGAGCCGCGATTTGGCGTCCTCCTCGTCGACGCTGCGCTCGGCGCGCGTGGCGATGTCGAGGCGCGTCACGAGCTTGCTCTCGGGCGGCATGGTCTTCACCGTGCAGGCGCCGAGGACCGCGACGAGCGCCGCGACGATGGCCATCCGGAGCCCGCGCCGCTCGGACCGCGGGCGAACCGCCTCGCGCTGCCAGCCGACGCGCGCGGCAGGCGAGCTCGCGTCGCGGCAGCGCTTCGTCTCCGGGGCCACGCACCGGTTCTTCCCCGACGGATGACCGCGGTCAACCGGTGTAGGATGCGCCGGCCATGGGGAACGACCCAGCGAACGACGACGGCGATGCCAAGGCGCCGCGCGACGCGGTTGAAGTGGCGCCACCGCGCGAAGCGGTGACGGTGCCATCGCCGCGCGACGCGGGCCAGGTGATGCCGCCGCGCCAAGTGGCCGCAGTGGCGCCGCCGCGACGGCGCGTGCTCGGCGTGCTGGTCGGAGCCGGCAGCGCGGCCTACGCCGGAGCGCTCGCGTGGCCGGCGACCCGGTTCCTCACGCCGGCTGAAGCTCCCCGGGCCGAGGCCGCGTTCGTGCGGGTCGTGCGCCTCGACGCGCTCGAAGAGGCGGTGCCCGTGCGCGTGCGCGTGCGCGGCGATCGGCGCGACGCCTTCACGGTCACGCGGGAACTGACTCTCGGGTCAGTTTGGCTGCGGCGCACGGGCAACGACGTCACTGCGCTGAGCGCCGAGTGCCCCCACCTCGGGTGCGCCGTCGCCGTGACCGAAGATCGCAAGGCCTTCGGCTGCCCCTGCCACACGTCGCGCTTCTCACTCGCAGGCGCCGCCGAGTCCGGCCCGTCGCCGCGCGCGATGGATCCGCTGCTGGCGCGCGTCGTCGACGGCTGGGTCGAGGTCGCGTTCGTTCGGTATCGGCACGGCTCGCAGCACCGCGAGGTGCGCGGGTGAGCCTCGGCGATTTTCTCGACGAGCGCACGGGCTACCGCAAGCTCACCCGAGAGCTACTCGACGAGCCGGTCCATGGCGGCGCGCGCTGGGCCTACGTGTGGGGCAGCGCGCTCACGCTGTCGTTCGTGGTGCAGGCCGTGACTGGCCTGTTGCTCATGACTGCCTATCAGCCGAGCGCGACGACCGCGTGGTCGAGCGTGATGTACATCAGCCACGAGCTCCGCGCCGGGTGGCTCATCCGCGGGCTGCATCACTACGGGGCGCAGGCCATGGTCGTGTTGCTCGGCGCGCACCTCGGGCAGACCGCGCTCTACGGCGCGTACAAGAAGCCCCGCGAGCTCAACTGGCTGCTCGGCCTCGCGCTCATGGGCCTCACGCTCGCGCTCGCGCTCACGGGCTATCTCTTGCCGTGGGATCAGAAGGGCTACTGGGCAACGCGCGTCGCGACCAACATCGCGGGCAGCCTCCCGCTCGCGGGCGCCGCGATCCAGCGCGCGCTCCTCGGCGGCGCCGACTACGGCCACCTCACGCTCACGCGCTTCTACGCCCTGCACGTCGGCCTCTTGCCGGCGCTGCTCGTCCTCCTGCTCGCCGGACACGTCGCCCTCTTCAAGCGCCACGGCGTGACGGCGAGAGAAGGCGCGGTCGCGGCGCGCACCGAGCCCTTTTATCCGCGGCAGCTCGGGCGCGACCTCGCCGTCGGCCTCGTGGTGCTCGCGGCGTTGTTCGCCCTCACATTGCGCCACCACGGCGCGCCGCTCGACGCGCCCGCCGACCCAGCGAGCGACTACCCCGCACGGCCCGAGTGGTACTTTCTCGCGCTGTTCGAGCTGTTGAAGTTCGTGCCGGGCGACATCGAGTGGATGGCGGCGGTCGGGATCCCGCTCGCGCTCGGCGGCTACCTCATCGCGCTCCCCTTCCTCGATCGGGAGCCCTCGCGACGCCTGCGCCCGCGCCTGCTCTTGCTCGCGCCCCTCGCGCTCGCCTTCGTGGCGGCCGCGGCGCTCACCTCCTCATCGCTCCTCGCCGACGCCGGCGACTCCGGCTACCAGGCCGCGCGCGTCCACAGCGACGCTCGTGCGGCGCGCGCCGTCGAGCTCGCTCGCCGCGGAGTGCCGCCGGAGGGGCCGCTCGCGATGTTGGCCGCCGATCCGGAGACGCGTGGCCCGGAGCTCTTCGCGCAGCGCTGCGCCTCGTGCCACCGGCTCGGCACGCTCGGCCCGTCCGCCGACAAGCTCACCGCCCCAACGCTCGACGGCTTCGGCACCGAGCGCTTCGTGCTCGCGCTGCTCGACGATCCCGACGCGCCCGAGCTCTTCGGCAAGACCCCGTTCAAGGGGATGATGGTGTCGTTCACGCGGCCGCCGGCCGATCCCGCGCTCGCGGCCGACTTCGTCCCGATGCCGCTCGAAGACCGCACCGCGATCGCAAAGTTTCTCGCCGCCGAGGCGCGCGGCACGCCGCGTCCCGGCAGCCGCGGCGAGATCCTCATCAAGCAACACTGCACGTCGTGCCACCGCTTCGACCACAACCCGCCGCTCGACGAGAGCTCCCTCGGCCCCGAGCTCCGCGGCTGGGGCTCGCTCGCCTGGACCACTGCGCACCTCGCGAACCCGGGCAGCGGCGCGAGCTACCCGCAAGGGGCCATGGCCAAAGACCTCGAGGGGCACATGCCCGCGTTCGAAGAGGAGCTCTCGCCCGCCGAGCTCTCCCTGCTCGCGTCGTGGACCCTGAACGAGGCGGCGCGCGTCGCGCCCTGACGGCGCACCGCCACGGGGTTTACGTCGTGGCGCACAGCGAGTAGACCTCCCGCCCAAGGACGCATGACAAAGCCCACCGCCATCGCCGCCGGCATCGCCGCAGCTGCCCTCACCCTCTCTGCCTGCAGCCAGAAGGAAGTGACGTACCAGCCGGAGCCGGCCTACAGCGGCAAGCGCCCGAGCCTCCCGGCCGTGCCGACGCTGCCGAACAAGGCGAAGAAAGAGGGGGACAGCTACACGGTCTGGGGCGCGATGCACGATCTACGCAGCGAGGTCCGCAGAGTCGACTTCGACGGCAAAGAGGTCTCGATCGTCGGCTACATCGTCAAGACCAACTACGACACGGCCTGCAAGGACGAGAAGGCGCCCGAAGAGGGCGAAGAGTGCGTGCCGAAGTGCGCGGTCCACAAGGAAGGCAAGGCCGACCCCGAGGGCTGCGCGGCGCCGACCCCGACCTTCTGGATCGCAGAGAGCAAGGACGAGAAGGACCACCACACGAAGGCCATCCCGGTAAAGGGCTGGGCTTCGAACTTCGCCAAGATCTACAGCTTCATCGAGGCGCTCGACAAGGACGAGAAGGCCGAGATGCAGGACGTGTTCACGGGCAGCAACCTGCCGAAGCCGCTCCCGGTCGTCGGCGCCAAGGTCAAGGTCACCGGCGCCTACGGCGAGACCTTCAGCGGCGCGAGCGGCGGCAGCGCGTCGAACCCGCGCACGGGGATCCTCGGCGCGAAGAAGATCGAGACCACCGAGGCCGCCGCCATCATCGCCGTCCTGCCCGGGATGAAGGTCAGCAACACGCCGAAGAAGAAGTAGCGGCGCCCCCTCCCCGGCCCCCAAATAGTGCCGTTCTCGGCCCCAAAAGGGTCCAGCTGCTAGGCGACGAGGAGCGAGGAACGGAACGCACTCATGTCTCATGATTGATCGGAGTTTTGGGCGCGGGCCAGCCACCCCAATTCGAGCAGGAGCAGGTCGTGGTAGCCGCGGGCCAAGACTTGCCATCCCGGATCGCCGTTGTTTTTTATGTGACCGCCGAGCGCTGCGATAGCGAG
>SYFR01000447.1 GCA_005800325.1 Myxococcales bacterium
ACGCTCCGCATCCTTCGTCCCCACCGCCGCCGCCACGCCGCGAAGCGTCGACCCACGCTCCGCATCGTTCGTCCCCACCGCCGCCGCCGCGCCGCGAAGCATCGAGCCGCGCGAGCCGGTCGCGAGCGTGCCCTCCGCCTCCTTGCGCTCGCCAGTCCAGGGCATCGCCGACGACCTCGACGAGGGCGAGATCCGCACGCCGCAGGCCGCCGCCGCGATCCTCTTGATGCCGCTCTCGCGTCCTCTCACCCAAGCGGATCTGCATCCGATCGCGCTGCCGGTGTTGTGCCGCCGCGTGCTGTCGAGCGCGCGCCGCACCGGCACCCTCGAGCTCTCCGCCGGCAACGCGACCGTGACGATCGCGGTCGATGCCGGCTCGGCGCTGGTCGATCCGCAAGAGCACGCCGCCCTCATGGCCATGTTCGACTGCGAGCGCGCGCGCTTCCGATTTCGGCGCGAGCGAGGACAGGCCAACCGGCGCGAGCCCGTTCCGTTCGGTCGCCTCGCGCTCGACGGCGTGCGGCGCATGCTCCGGAGGCTCGACGCGGGCGAGCTCGACCTTGGCCTCGGCGCTCGCATGGCGCTCTCGCCCACCCTCAATCCCGAGCGCGCGCACGTGACGCGGCGCATGGGGTTCTCGACACGCGAGCGGCGCTTCATCGACACGCAGATCGACGGGGTCACCGACGTCGAGTCGCTCTGCGTCTTTGGCGGGCTCGGCAAGGTGACCGTCCTCCAGCTCCTCGCGCAGCTCGAGCTCTTCGACCTCCTCACCTGGTCGCGCGTCGAGTCGAAGAGGGGCGTTCACGATCCGGCGCTCGAGCTCGACGCCGAGGCCGTGCGCGTCGAGCGAGCGAACTATTTCGACGTGCTCGGCCTGCATTGGTCGGCGTCCGAGAGCGAGATCCAGCCCGCGTACCTGAAGCGCCGCGACCGCTACGCCGGAGGCTCGGTCTGCGACCGCCAGAACGCCGGCGCGTGCGCGCGGATCCGAGCGCGGCTCGAGGAGGCCTACCAGCACCTCCGCACCGAGAAGCAGCGCACGGCCTACCGCAAGCGCGAGTTCAAGGACCACGATTTTTCCGCGATCGCCGACCTCGAAGAGAAGCGGGCGTCGGCGCTCGCGATGCGCGGAGACACCCGCGCCGCGGCGCTCGCCGAGGAGACCTCGAAGGAGGTCGCGCGCAGCGTCGACATCAGCCGTTCGCGCGACCTCGCCGGCCGAGCGGCGCACCGCTCCCACGCCGAGCCGAACATCGACGAGGAGTGAGCGCGCCCGACGCCGCCCGCCCACGCGGAGCCGAACATCGACGAGGCGTGAGCGCGCCCGACGCCGCCCGCCCGAGCGGACGGTGGATTCGCCTTGCCGAGCGGCGCGACCAAGGGCACGACTCGGGTGCCTGCCGCGCCCGGAAATCGCCGGCTCCGCGCGCGGCTGACGGACACGAAGAGCCCGCATGACCGACGACGCCTGGAAAGAGCGCACGAGCGCACGGATCGCGCCCGAGCTCGCGCGCGAGATCGACATCTTCGCGACGCAGATCGAGCTGCGCAAGCAGGGCAAGCTCGACGAGGTGCTCTTCGGCGAGACGCGCCTGCGCCGCGGCGCCTACGGCCAGCGCTACGACAACGGCAGCCGCCACGACGGCGTGCGCGCGCGCGAGCTCGCCTACCCGAGCGGCGCGCTGACCAAGGGCCCGAGCACGATGTGGGACGCGCCGGGGATGATGCGCATCAAGCTCCCTTACGGCGGCCTGAGCCCCGAGCAGCTCGAGGTGCTCGCGGAGCTCGCCGAGGAGTACGCCGACGGGATCTGCCACGTCACCACGCGCCAGGACGTCCAGCTGCATTTCGTCCACATCGACGACACGCCCGATCTGATGCGCCGCCTCGGCGCGGTCGGCGTCACGACGCGCGAGGCGTGCGGCAACACCGTGCGCAACGTGACCGCGTGCCACCTCGCGGGCGTCTGCAGCGGCGAGAGCTTCGACGTCACCCCGTACGCGCACGCGCTCACCTACTACCTGCTCGGCCACGACGACACGCAGGACTTCGGCCGCAAATTCAAGATCTCGTTCAGCGGCTGCCAGGAGCAGGCCTGCGCCCTCGCGACCATCCACGACATCGGCTTCATCGCCGCGACGCGCGAGCGCGACGGCGCCGTGGAGCGCGGCTTCTCCGTCTACGTGGGCGGCGGTCTCGGCTCGGTGCCGCACACGGCGCAGCTCTTCGACGCGTTCCTCCCCGCGAGCGAGCTCTTGCCGACGTCGCTCGCGATCTGCCGCGTCTTCGGGCGCCTCGGCGAGCGCAAGAACCGCGCGCGCGCCCGCATGAAGTTCGTCGTCGCCAAGCTCGGAATCGAGGAGTTTCGGCGCGTCGTATCCGAGGAGCGAGGGACCTTGCGCGACGATCCACGCTGGAGCGCCCTCGACGAGCAGACGCTCGCCGCGCACGCCGAGTCGCCGCTCGTGCCCGTGGCGAGTCTCCTCCGCAAGCCCGTGGCGAGCGCCGATTTCGAGGCTTGGCGCGCCACCAACGCGACGCCGCAGAAGCAGCCCGGCTATTCGGTCGTCACCGTCGCGCTTCCGCTCGGCGACCTCTCGTCGCCGCAAGCACGCGCCTTGGCGGAGGTCGCCCGCAAGTACACGCGCGGAACCCTGCGCGCGACCGTCGAGCAGAACATCGTCCTCCGGTGGGTGAGCGACTCCGATCTCCCGGCCCTCTACCGCGAGCTCGCCTCCGCGGGGCTCGGGGCTCCCGGCGCGGGGACCATCGTCGACGTGACGGCGTGCCCGGGCACCGACACCTGCAAGCTCGGCATCGCCTCATCGCGCGGGCTCGCCGGCGAGCTGTCCACGCGGCTCGCGACCAAGAACCTCACGCTCGACCAGGCGGTAAAATCGCTGCGCATCAAGGTGAGCGGCTGCTTCAACTCGTGCGGTCAGCACCACATCGCCGACATCGGCTTCTGGGGCGTGAGCCGCAAGGTCGGCAGCTACACGGTGCCGCACTTTCAGGCGGTGCTCGGCGGCCAGTGGACCGAGAACGCGAAGAGCTACGGCCTCGCGATGGGCGCCTTGCCGTCACGCGCCATCCCCGAGGTGGTCGAGCGACTCACGGCGGCGTACGCGAGTCAGCGCGAGGTCGACGAGTCGTTCCAGGCCTGGGTGCGAAGGATCGGCAAGAAGGCGGTCCGCGAGCTACTCGACGACTTGTTTGCGGTGCCGAGCCACGAGGAGGACGCGAGCTACTACCGCGACTGGGGCGACGCTCGCGAGTTCTCCATCGGCGACATGGGGATCGGCGAGTGCGCCGGTGAGGTCGTGAGCTACGCGCAGTTCGGGCTCGCGGCGAGCGAGCGCGAGGCGTTCGAGGCGCAAGATCTCTTCGACAAGGGCGCTCTCCCGGTGGCCGTCGCGCGCGCCTACGCGGCGATGCTGTCGGCGGCCAAGGCGCTCACGAAACAGGTGAGCCCGAACCTCGGCGACGACGCGAGCGAAATCGTGAGCGAGTTTCGCGCGCACTTCTACGACACGAAGCTCTTCTTCGATCCGTTCGCCGGCGGAAAATTCGCCGCCTATTTCTTTCACGCGCACGAGGACCCGCAGCCGGCGCCGACGGTCGAGGTCGCGCGGCAACGCATCGAGGAGGCGCAGCTCTTCATCGAGGCCGCGCACGCCTGCTACGGGCGCATGATGGACCAGGCGGCCGCACCGCGGCGATGACGATGCAACTCACTCAGCCCATCGCGAAGCTCTACGCGCGCCGGTCGGACTTCGCCCCCGACGACGTGCTCCGCGCATTTCACCGGTTCATCCAAGAGGACCGCTTCCGAGCGCTCATGCCCATCGACGTCATCGACTACCGACACGTCGCCGTCGGGCCGATGATGCTGCTCGTGACGCACGACGCTTACGTGGGCATCGAGCGAGAGGGCGGCCGCGTCGGGCACTTCTACCGCAAGCGGCGCGGCTCCCCCGAGCCCGCGAGCGCGGCCTTTGCGGGCGCGGCAGCCTGGGCCCTTCGCACCGGACGCGCCCTCGAGGAGGCGCTCTCGGGCACGCTGGCGCTCGAGCCAGGAGAGCTCGTCCTCGGGTGCGACGATCGTCTGCGCGCGCCGAACGACGCCGCCACCTTCGCCGCGCTCACGCCCGCGCTCGAGACCGTGGGCCACGCGCTCTTCGATGCGCCGTCCCTTGGCCACGTCGGCGAGCCGAAGGGTGGCTTCCGCGCGAGCGTTCGCGGCGCAGCCACGAGCCTCGACGAATTGCTCGCGCGCCTCGAGGGCTGAGTTGGCTCGCGGCCTCGCATGCGCGTGACGTGCTCGGCATGCCAAGCGTCGTCGCCCGCGGCATCGCGTGCGGCGTCCTCCCGGGCGCGCTCGCCTTCGGCTTCGGCTGCGCTTCGGGCGTGACCGACGATCCCGGCTTCGAGGAGCTCTCGGGCGGCGGCAGCTACGGCGCCGGCGGCTTCGGCCGGAGCGATGACGGCGCCAGCCCCTCGAGCGCGACCTCGACGAGCGGCGGCCAGGTTGGCGCGGGCGGTGACGGCGCACGCGGCATGGGCGAAGGCGCGGGCGGTGGCGGCGCAGGCGGCATGGGCGAAGGCGGCAGCCCACCGTTCGTCTGCGTCTACGACTCCCCAACGCGTGCGCGTGCGCGTGCGCGACGGCTGTGCGGCCAGCCGCCGAGTGGTCGCTCACGGTCAAGGGCGACGCCTGAGCAACGGCGACGTCAACGACTTTCACTCGCTCGCCCAGCCGTGTGAGGATGCACCGCCATGCAGCAGAACGCCCTCACCGCCGTGCTCATGCCGATCGCCCTCGGCGTCATCATGTTGGGGCTCGGCCTCAGCCTCACCCTCGCCGACTTCAAGCGCGTCGTGGTCTATCCGCGCGCGGTGCTCGTGGGCCTCGTGTGTCAGGTGTTGCTCTTGCCTTGCGTAGGCTTCGCGATCGCCAAGCTCTTCGCGCTCCCGCCGGAGCTCGCGGTGGGGCTCATGCTGCTCGCGGCTTCGCCGGGCGGGGCGACGGCGAACCTGTTCAGCCACCTCGCCAAGGGCGACGTCGCGC